>CALADR010000001.1 GCA_937890845.1 uncultured Bacteroidales bacterium
AAAGAGAAGAATAAGGTACACCGAATGCATGATTCATTTTTTCCAGTGCCAGAAGGAGGTTTCCCTCTCTGTCTCCTATATCTGTACCCAATGAAAAATATACTTCTCTCAACTCATATGATTTAACAGATTCCAATTTCTGCAACCGTATTTAAGCCAATGATCCTGTACTGCATTAATCCAGACCGAGTTCCACCAATGCTTCCTCGGACATTCTGCTCTTGTCCCATACCGGCTCGAAAACTAGGTCTATCTTTGCACTCACCACTCCCGGTACATCTTCGACAGCGGCCTTTACTGCATCTACAACGAAATCGGCCATCGGACAGTTTGGTGCAGTCAGCGTCATCTGAATATACACCTCGTGCTCGTCATTTACTTTAAGTTCGTAAATAAGCCCCAAATCATAAACGTTGACAGGTATTTCCGGATCGTATACCTGTCTCAAAGCCATAATTATGTCTCTTTCAAGTGCCATTTTATTTTTCTTGAATATATTCAGTATTCCCACTGCTATTTAATTTATCTTCAAACTTGGATGCTGCCTCTTTTTTTGAAGTTTACTTAGAATCAGGACCGGGCCGACAGCAATGCCGCAGTTTCCCTTATTCTTGCAATCATGGAAACAAGTCCGTTCGCTCTGGTAGGGGAAAGATTTTCCTTAAGTCCTATTTTATCCACTACTGAAAAATCAGAAGACAATATTTCCTCCGGTGTCCTTCCTGAATAAATCCGTATGAGCAGCGATATTATACCCTTTGTTATTATCGCATCACTGTCAGCATTAAAGAAAATTTTTCCTTCCTCGATTTTATAGCTCAACCAAACTCTTGACTGACAACCTTTTATAAGGTTATCATCTGTTTTTGACGATTCCGGGAAGTCTTTCAATGATTTTCCTAACTCTATCAGATACTCATACTTGTCAAGCCACTCCTCAAACATTGAAAACTCTTCAACTACCTCATTTTCAATATCCTGTAATGTTTTATCCATTTTTTCTGTCATTATAATATTTGAAAACTCAGACAAGCATATTGATTGCCCTGTCAAGGCATTTCACAAAATACTCAGCCTCCTGCAAAGTATTGTATGGTGCAAAAGACGCCCTAAGCATGCCGGATACCCCAAATCTGTCCATAAGAGGCTCAGCGCACATCTGACCTGACCGGAGAGCTATTCCCATCTTATCCATAATCAGTGCCAGATCCTCATGATGCGCACCTTCTACAGAGAAAGAGAACAACGGTATCTTTGATTCTCTGTCAGCCGGGTTCCCATACAGCCTTATCCGCGGATCAGAAACAAGAGCCTCTAAAACATAATCCCTCACTGCCTTTTCGTTTTCCAAAAGCTCAGCATCTTTTCTTATGGCACCGGCAAGTTCAAGAGCCGGAAGAAATGTTGCCGCTCCGTTGAAATTCTGTGTTCCCGCTTCAAACTTCAGCGGCAGCGGAGCATATGTAGTACCTGAAAACCTCACGGTACCGACCATCTCTCCTCCCCCCATATATGGAGGCATACTGTCTAGCAGATGTTTCTTTCCATAAAGGATTCCTGTTCCTGTTGCAGCAAATATCTTATGACCCGAGAAAGCGTAGAAATCACAGTCCAGGTCCTGTACATCAACCGAAGAATGAACTATACCCTGTGCTCCGTCTATCAGGACTGGCACCCCTTTACTGTGACATTTCCTGACTATTTCCTTTATATTGGCAACCACTCCTAGAACATTGGAAATATGGTCAACCGCCACTATTCTTGTCCTGTCTGTAATCAGTGTGTCAAGTCTGTCCAAAATATGGCATCCTGAATCATCAACAGGAAGAACCTTCAGCAAAGCTCCTTTTCTCTGACACATCATCTGCCATGGAACTATATTGGAATGATGTCCAGACTCCGATACTATGACTTCATCGCCTGTACCGACAAATGCTTCTCCAAAGGAAAATGCGACAAGGTTTATTGAAGCTGTAGTTCCTGATGTAAATATTACTTCCTCCCGCGATGATGCGTTGAGAAATTTCCTTACTGCTTCCCTGGACTCTTCATAAAGTGAAGTGGCTTCTTCAGACACAAGATGTACTGCACGGTGAATATTCGCATTACTATTCACCGTTGCATTTTTCCATGTATCCAAAACACTCTGCGGTCTCTGTATAGTCGCCGCATTGTCCAAATATACGAGATCCTTTCCGTAAACCTTTCTTCCGAGAGCAGGAAACAAATCTCTTAACTGCCGTACATTCATAAACTCAAGTTTCGCAAGTTATCGTTTATATCCGAAGACTTGTGCAGTGCTTGCGTAACTTTTCCCCACAGCACAATCTTCAATTTAATTCCCTCTCTCGCAGAAGAAATATCAATACAGGCCCTGAAGGCTTAAAAACAAATGTCTTCCGGAAATGCGAAAGTCAAATCACAGACCTGCAAAGGTAACAAAATTTTAAAACAGTTTATTTACAGCCTCTTGCATTTTCTCTATTATTTACCTAATTTTATAACACCTATATACACATCTCAAACTTGAAGCCATGAAACGATTTCTTACACTGTTCCTTTTCTTTTCAGTATTGGTCTCCATATCCGGATGTAGTAAAAAACAGGATGACTACTGTATCAAAATATGTCCGGTATCCGCTGTGTTCGACGGCAAAAAATACTCTTCAAAAACATACAGGCACCTACACGGCCAACGACAGGCTACTGCATTTGAACAAAAGGGAGTACTGGGATTCTATTTTGAAACGGAACGGACTATCTATTCGGCGTCCGGAGACTCTGTAAAGATCAGTATCCATCTGGATGAAGACAGTATATTTTACACCGGTGTGAAATATCCCCTCCCCAAGACAGGAATCAGCAACTTCAGGAGAGGCAACTCTGCACGGATCTCGGTGCCACGAAAGACTGATTTTGGTTTTCCAACACAAAACTTCAAAGCAAAAGACGGATGGATTGAGTTTACTGATTATGAAGAAAACAACGACGGAATATATCTCTCTGGGAAATTTCAGTTCTCCATAGACAACGGTAAAGAAGAACATAGCGAAATCACTGACGGAATATTTGAAAAGATTATAGCCAACTACTAAACCCACCTGCCATGAAAGCCTTGATCATTGCTGCTGCCATTATCATGTTTGGATTGCATGACTGTAAAATTTCTTCAACAGAGTTTGCAAAAATAAGCCTGGAAGCGGAAGGAAGAACATACTCAAGCGAAATGTATGAATATCCCGGAGGGGTAGATCCGATATACCCGCACGAATTTCAAGAAGGAGAGTCTGATTTCAGCTTTGCCGTATATAGGGAACTGTATTCAGGAGAAGATTACGGCTGCATGCTGGCGCTGAGTGTTGATGCCGAACGAAAATTCGAACTGAACACAAAATATGATATCGGCTCTCTGAATAAAGATGAAAATGCCTCCTCTTTTATACGATTATATAGTATCGGCAGCGACGGAAAACAGGAAAAACGGGAATATGAAGTAACGGACGGCTGGATAATATTTTCCGACTACCAGGACCATTATACACAGAAAGAAAACAATAAGGAAACGACATACAGCGGAAATTATCTATTCGGTGAATTCGAGTTCACGGCTGTTGATAAAACCAATGACAGGACAATAAAAATCACCGATGGGAAATTCGAAAATCTGAAAGCATTATAACATCAATCATTCCATGCTTCGAAGTTTTTTGCATACATTTGTAAAAACAACCATTGGAATATGATAGAATACATCAAAGGAAAACTCGTAGATCTTACACCAACAGACGCCGTAGTAGAATGCTGCGGGATAGGATATAGAATACTTATTTCACTACAGACTTTTTCACAACTTGAAAACAAGGATTCAGTTACCGTTTATATTCACCACTACCTGAGGGAAGACGAAGAACTGTATTACGGCTTCGGAACAAAAGACGAACGAGAACTTTTCCGACTGCTTATCGGAGTATCCGGTATCGGAGCCGCTACTGCGAGAATGATGCTATCCTCCCTCACCTCTGATGAAATCAGAAATGCAATCATAGCAGAAGACATAAACAGGATAAAAAGTATAAAAGGTATCGGTCTTAAAAGTGCGCAGAGACTTATACTGGAACTTAAGGACAAGGTCATAAAAGGAGGTGGAAGCGACTCGTCTACCATATTCAGCACCAAAGATAACGGAGCCGCAGACGAAGCAAGTACAGCTTTGGTAATGCTCGGATTCACCAAGGCAAATGTAAATAAAGCGGTCTCTGCCGTACTTAAAGAACAACCAGATGCCAGCCTTGAAACCATAATCAAACTTGCCCTCAAACGTCTTTAGGTTATATAAGAATAGTTTAAAACTTCAGGGGGAGTGTTCCACGTGGAACACTCCCCTGCTTTATAGTCCTTATACTTTAAAATAAATCCTGACCATCCAAAAAAGTCTCTACTCTGTGATATAGTACGAACCAGAAGAAAAGAAGTTCATCCTGTAAACAGACAGCTCCATAAATCTTGAATAACAAACATAGAGCCATGCTACTCTATCTATCTTCCGAAATAAACCAAAAGAACAGAAATATCAGCAGGAGATACTCCGGAAATTCTTGATGCCTGGGCAATAGTCTTAGGCGCATACTTTTTAAGTTTCTGCCTACATTCAATTGACAGACTCTCGACTTTATCAAAATCGAATCCTTCCGGGATAATCAGATTTTCCAAACGCATTATCTTTTCCGCTATCTTCTGCTCCCTCTCTATATATCCGGCATACTTCAAAGAAATCTCTATGGACTCCATTATTTCCCTTTCAGTATTCCTTTTAATTACTTCATCCATCTTATAAAGCTCGACCTTATCTTCTGGTAAAGGATAACCACAGTTCCACTTCAGTATTTCCAAAGCATACTCCATCGCATCTGAAGCAGACTCCCCTTCTCTACAATAATCAGAAATAAAGTTTTCCCCTTTATTTAATTTCTTCAATACTTCTCCGTAAAAGCATTCCCCTGTGTTCTCCTTTAGAGATGGAATACCTGAAGTAACAGATGACATGAAATCTTCACCATTTTCAAGCACTGTTCCACGTGGAACAATTTCAAACAGTTTTTCTACTTTTACGTCAGGCCTGCTGATCAAATCAGAATACCTCTTTTTATTCTCTATCCTTGCTGATCCTATTGATTCAAGATAAGGATTTGCTCTCTCTGGCTTCACAGAGGAAGTCATAAAATAATCTTTATATTTCTCCACAGACTCATACTTCCTCATTGTATAGTCATATCTGAACTTGTCTGCCAATCCTATCTTATAGGAAACTGGAGTAAGTCTTAAATCTGCATTATCCTGCCTAAGCAGAATACGGTACTCTGCTCTTGAAGTAAACATTCTGTACGGCTCATCAACACCCTTTGTTATCAAGTCATCAATCAACACACCTATATAAGCCTGATCTCTCTTAAGAGTAAATGGCTCCTCTCCCCTAACCTTGAGATGAGCATTGATTCCAGCTATCAGTCCCTGCGCGGCCGCTTCTTCATATCCTGTAGTTCCATTGATCTGCCCTGCAAAGAAAAGATTCTCGATATCCTTCAATTCAAGAGTCGGCTTCAACTGTACCGGGTCGAAATAATCATACTCCACAGCATAGGCAGGACGATATATCTTTGCTTCCTCCAAACCTTCTATAGAATGCAGCGCATCCAGCTGGATATTCAGCGGAAGAGATGATGAGAATCCTTGAAGATAGTATTCATTGACAGAACGCCCTTCCGGTTCCAGGAATAGCTGATGCGAATCCTTATCAGCAAAAGTCCTCAGCTTATCTTCAATACTCGGACAATATCTGGGGCCTATACCTGTAATCATTCCCGAAAAAAGAGGAGAGTCGGCAAATCCGCTTCTCAGTATATCATGAACCTTGGTATTTGTATGAACTATAAAACAAGGCATCTGCGGAGTTTCATTCTGCACGGTAGACAGAAAAGGCAGATAGGAAAACTTTTCCGGAGTCTGGTCTCCATCCTGTCTTATAAGTTTTGAAGTATCTACTGAAGAAATATCTATTCTCGGAGGAGTACCTGTTTTCATTCTTGCAGTCCTGATTCCCATAGATACTAGCTGACCTGTCAGGCCATAAGAAGACAACTCCCCTATCCTTCCTCCTTCAAACTGATTCCTTCCAATGAAAAGTTTACCGTCAAGGAAGGTTCCTGCTGTCAGGATAACTGTCTGAGAATTGAATTTTGCTCCCGTCGTCGTACTACAGCCCACAATACGCGATCCTGAGAAGGATAAACTAGTCACTGTATCTTGGTAAATATCTAATTTACAATTAGTTTCAAGGATTTTACGCCAATTTATACAGAACTGCAATTTATCACATTGAGCTCGAGGACTCCACATAGCCGGTCCTTTGGACCTGTTGAGCATCCTAAACTGTATAGTCGAAGCATCTGTAACAATGCCAGAATACCCACCAAGAGCATCTATTTCCCTTATTATCTGCCCCTTAGCTATTCCTCCAATCGCAGGATTACATGACATTTGGGCAAATTTGTTCATATCCATTGTAATAAGAAGGACAGACGAACCCATATTTGCTGCAGCCATTGCCGCCTCACAACCTGCATGCCCCCCTCCTATTACTATGACATCATAAGTTTTTACCATATTATATATATTATACTTTCACAAGCATATAAATTATCAAATACTCACCTTAGACAAGTTCTCGCAGCGAAAGATAATAGTTTTCCTTTTTTCTCATCTCCGCTACATCATCATCAGTGTGATCATCATAACCTATCAAATGGAGTATTCCGTGTACAATAACCCTGTTCAACTCATCCTTGAAATCAGTACCATACTCAAGAGCATTTTCCCTGACACTGTCAACACTTATAAAAAGATCACCTGACAATTTATCACCTTCACAGTAATCAAAGGTAATAATATCTGTAAAATAATCGTGCTGGAGATACTTCTGGTTGATATCCAGAATATAATTGTCAGAACAGAATATAATGGAAATCTCCCCTATTCTTCTGATTTCACTTTCCGCCACAAGTTTGAGCCACTTGTTATTCAATGTCTTTCCTTTAAAAACAAAATCTGTGTCTTCAAAATAGTAAAGTATCATCGCTTTGAACTCAAGTTTCGCAAGTTGGTTAATTCATTAATATTCGAAGATTTGTGCAGAACTTGCGAAAGATGTCCTACCGCACAGTCTTCAATTTATAATTTTCTGCAAATTTACAATTTACAGCCCAAAAATTATGAAATAAAAAATATAATTTTTAACTTTACGCCGCTAAAACGGAAATAAACACAAGTAATATGGAGATTAAAAAGTCACCGAAAGCCAATCTTGAAAATAAGAAGCTGCTTTTTACAGAGATTGGTTTGATATTGGCTCTGCTAGTAGTCTATTTTGCATTCGAATGGAGCACAGCAGAAAAGCAAGTAGCAGTTCTTGAGGACACTACTCAGGTCGTTGAAACAGAAGAGATGGTTCCTATCACACAGGAGACACCTCCACCTCCACCATCAGCACCTAAGATTCCTGTACTTTCAGACCAGATTGACATCGTTGACGATGAAATTCAGGTTGATGACGATATGTTCATGAACCTTGAAGACGATTCCAATATGGGAGTCGAGATTATGGACTACGTTGAAACAGTAGAGGAAGAAGTTGTTGAAGAAGAAGCAATTCCATTTGCTTTTGTAGAGGAAAAGCCATCATTTATGGGCGGCGATGCAAATGCTTTCTCTAAATGGGTAAACGAGAGACTTGTCTATCCGGAAATAGCAAAAGAGAACGGTGTATCAGGACGTGTAACTCTTCAGTTTACAGTAAATACTGACGGTTCAGTAAGTAATGTGAAAGTACTTCGCGGAGTTGACTCATCTCTTGATAAAGAGGCTGTCAGAGTAGTCTCTATGTCACCTAAGTGGACTCCTGGAAAACAGAGAGACCGTGCTGTAAAAGTAACTTACACATTCCCTGTTATCTTCCAGTTGAGATAATTCACTTGAACTGAAATTGAAGAGTCCGACCAAAATATAATTTTGGCTGGACTCTTTTTTTATCAGGTTTCACCCATTATGATATTATAAATCAATCAGTTGAGAAACTTATGATAGAAAGGAGAGAAAAATACATAGAAAAAGCTATTTTCGTCGGCGTTATCAAACAGGGAGATGACGAACGCCAGGTAATGGAATATCTTGATGAACTTGAGTTTCTTGCAGAGACTGCCGGAGCCAAGAGTGAAAAGAAATTTATCCAGAAAGTTGACAAGCCGGATTCAAGAACATATATCCGAAGTGGAAAACTTCAGGAAATCAAAGAATATATAGAGGCGAATGAGACAGATGTTGTAATCTTCGATGATGAACTCTCCCCTACCCAATTGAGAAACCTTGAAAAGGAGCTGTCCTGCAGGATACTTGACAGGACCAACCTGATTCTGGATATATTCGCACAGAGAGCCAAGACAGCATACGCAAAAACGCAGGTTGAACTTGCACAGTACCAGTATCTGCTGCCGAGACTGACACGAATGTGGACTCACCTGGAGAGACAGAAAGGAGGTATCGGAATGAGAGGTCCCGGTGAAACCCAGATAGAAACCGACAGGCGAATCATCCAGGACAAGATATCAAAACTCAAAGAGCAACTTAAAAAAATAGACAAGCAGATGGCCTCGCAAAGAGGTAACAGAGGTTCTCTTGTAAGGATTTCCCTTGTAGGATATACCAATGTCGGAAAAAGTACTCTTATGAATTTGCTTGCAAAGAGCGATGTTTTTGCAGAGAACAAACTGTTTGCAACCCTTGACACCACTGTCAGGAAAGTCGTAATAGAAAATGTCCCTTTCCTGCTGAGCGATACTGTGGGTTTCATAAGAAAGCTGCCGACACAGCTTGTTGAAGCATTCAAGAGTACTCTTGATGAAGTACGTGAAGCGGATATACTGATGCATGTGGTGGATATCTCACATCCGAACTTTGAAGAACACATGAGAGTGGTAGAAGAGACTCTCCGCGACATAAAGGCCATAGACAAGCCTATATTCGTAGTTTTCAACAAGGTTGATGCATACAGATACGAAGAGTATGATGAGTTCTCATTAGAGCCTAAAAAGCCTGTCAATTACACCCTTGACGAGTTCAAGAACAGCTGGATAGCAAAAGAGAATACACCTTGCATCTTCATCTCTGCCAAAGAGAAAATAGGAATAGACAAACTGCGCAGCGACCTATACAAGATGGTGGCAGAAATCCACGCAGGAAGGTGGCCGTTTGACAATTTCCTGTGGTAACAAAAGTTTTCCACTTTACATTAGACTAATCCGAAAACTTTCTCTAGTACGGCCTGCTAACAGCTCCAATATTATTTATCTATTCAAAAATACAGAAGCAGATTGGTACTAAAAATCAATAAAAAACCGGACAACCAATTAATAAAATAAGGTTGTCCGGTTTTTATATTATAGAGCTATACTTAATTAGTCCTTAAGTTTGGCACAGAGGAATTCTCTGTTAAGACGAGCGATGTGTGAAACAGTAATGTGCTTAGGGCACTCCATCTCACAGGCACGTGTGTTTGTACATGCACCAAATCCAAGTTCGTCCATCTTTGCAACCATTGCCTTTGCACGTTTTGCACCCTCTACCTTACCCTGAGGAAGTAGAGCAAGTGAACTTACACGAGCTGCAACGAAAAGCATAGCAGAACCGTTCTTACAAGTAGCTACACAAGCTCCGCACCCGATACAAGCTGCACCATCCATACTTTCCTCAGCTTTCTCGTGAGAAATAGGAATAGCGTTTCCATCAGGAACACCGCCTGTACCTACAGATACGAATCCACCTGCCTGAAGAATCTTGTCAAATGCCTGACGGTCTACAACGAGATCCTTGATTACAGGGAAACCGTTGCTTCTCCAAGGCTCGATAGTGATAGTGTCACCGTCCTTGAATTTACGCATGTGAAGCTGGCATGTAGTAACCTCATCGTCTGGACCGTGTGCCCTACCGTTAATATACAGTGAACAAGCACCGCAGATACCCTCGCGGCAATCGTGGTCAAACGATACAGGACCACTGCTCTGGCAGCCTTTCTCTACAGCTACCGGATCGATACCCTCGTGGATAAGCTGCTCGTTGAGAATGTCAAGCATCTCAAGAAAAGAGCTGTCCGGGGATATGTTTTTGACCTTATAGGTCTCAAAATGTCCTTTTTCCTTAGCGTTTTTCTGACGCCAAACTTTCAAAGTCAAATCCATTTCAATTAGTCTTTATAGTTTCTGGTAGCTATCTTGATGTTCTCATATTTCAGAGGCTCTTTATGAAGCTCCGGCTCAACGCCGTCACCCTTGTACTCCCAAGCAGATACATACATATAGTTCTCGTCATCACGCTTGGTTTCACCGTCCTCTGTCTGATACTCGAGACGGAAGTGTCCTCCGCAAGACTCGTTGCGGTTAAGGGCGTCTCTTGCCATCAGTTCGCCGATTTCAAGGAAGTCAGCCAGTCTGAGAGCCTTTTCAAGCTCCTGGTTGAAAGTACCCTCTTCTCCGGCTACATATACGTTTGTCCAGAATTCTTTGCGGAGATCCTGAATAAGCTTTATCGCTTTCTTCAGACCTTCCTCATTTCTGGCCATACCTACATACTCCCACATAATGTGTCCGAGTTTCTTGTGGAGTTCGTCAACAGTCTCTTTACCCTTGATAGAGAAAAGCTTGTTGATCTTTGCCCTTATGGCTTTTTCTGCCTCTACGAACTCAGGAGCATTGGTATCTGTCTTAGGCTCTTTAAACTTGCCTGCAAGATAGTCTCCAATAGTATATGGAAGGATGAAATATCCGTCAGCAAGACCCTGCATGAGGGCTGAAGCTCCAAGACGGTTTCCGCCATGGTCGCTGAAGTTAGCCTCACCTATCGCATAAAGACCAGGTATAGTAGTCTGTAGGTTGTAATCAACCCAGATACCACCCATAGTATAGTGGATAGCAGGATAAATCATCATAGGCTCCTTATAAGGATTGGTAGCGGTAATCTTCTCATACATCTGGAAGAGGTTCCCGTACCTTTCTCTGATCTTGTCTTCTCCAAGTCTCTCGATAGCTGTCTTGAAGTCAAGGAAAACTGCAAGTCCTGTCTCGTTTACACCGAAGCCAGCGTCACATCTTTCCTTTGCTGCACGCGAAGCCACGTCACGAGGCACGAGGTTTCCGAATGCAGGGTAACGGCGCTCAAGATAGTAGTCCCTGTCCTGCTCTGCAATCTCTGAAGGCTTGATCTGATGCTTGCGGAGTTTCTCCACATCCTCTTTCTTCTTAGGAACCCAGATACGTCCGTCATTACGGAGTGACTCAGACATCAGAGTAAGTTTTGACTGCTGGTCTCCGTGAACAGGAATACAGGTTGGGTGAATCTGCGCATAACAAGGGTTTGCAAAGAAAGCACCCTTCTTGTAGCACTGCCAAGCAGCAGAACCGTTACTGTTCATTGCGTTGGTAGAAAGGAAGTATGTGTTTCCGTATCCGCCGGATGCAATAACAACAGCGTGTGCACCGAATCTTTCAATTTCTCCTGTAACAAGATTCCTTGCAATGATACCTTTTGCTTCTCCGTTGATAAGTACAAGATCAAGCATCTCATGGCGAGGATAGCTCTTTACTGTACCAGCTGCAACCTGACGGTTGAGAGCGGCATATGCACCGAGAAGAAGCTGCTGTCCGGTTTGTCCGCGGGCATAGAATGTACGGCTTACCTGAGCACCTCCGAAAGACCTGTTTGCAAGCAGTCCGCCATATTCTCTGGCAAAAGGAACTCCCTGCGCAACGCACTGGTCGATGATGTTGTTGCTCACCTCTGCAAGACGATAGACATTTGCCTCACGGCTACGGTAGTCTCCTCCCTTGATTGTATCATAGAAAAGACGGTAGATGGAGTCATTGTCGTTCTGGTAGTTCTTCGCAGCATTGATACCTCCCTGTGCGGCAATAGAGTGCGCACGACGAGGAGAGTCGCTGATGCAGAATACCTTTACATTATACCCCAACTCTCCGAGAGAAGCAGCTGCAGATGCTCCTCCGAGTCCGGTTCCGATGACAATGATCTCGAGTTTCCTCTTGTTGCCTGGACTGACAACACGGATCTGAGACTTATGCTTTGTCCATTTCTCAGACAAAGGACCCTCAGGAATCTTAGAAATTAATTTTTCGGCCATTTTATAATGTTTAATGAAATTTCGGCACAAGTTTAGTGATTTTTAAGCAAATGAGCAATTAATTCAGCCCATATACGGATAAAAAGTCATTCTTCCGACAAATATGATTTGAATTTATTAGTATATATATCAATGAATTCTGATGATATCTCCTTATACCCCTCCAGATACTGTCCGTAAGAGCATCTTCCTGAAAGATATTTATTGAAGACAACATCGAATATTTTCCTTATTTCCCCGTCTGATTCCGATGCGCATGAAACAAGGGAATGGCGTCTGCCTCTGCCGCAAATGACTGCGTCCAAATCCAGATAAGACCTTCCGTTGCTGGAGTTGAATCTGAAAACAAACCTGTCCTTTATTGAAAGAGAAAAATCACACATAAGTGCATTATGCGACACAGAACCTGCACACAAATAGTCAGGAATGATGTTTCTGTCTGATACAGGTACAGGCACTGCTGTTCCGCATATTGGATAACCAAGAAGAGCCCACATCACAACATGAGAAACAGATTCATCTTTCTTTACTCCTTGTACAGCAACTGATGCTGATGTGCTGCGTCTGGGGATAAAATCCTGGTCGACGACTATTCCGTTGCAGAATCCTGATTCTTTCATTTTATCATAATCCCTGCTATAATCAACGCCCAAAAATTCGTGTCTGAAAGAACGCGACACTCCATCAAAAAGAAAAGGAATATCAACCAGAATCCCTGAACCAATACGCTCACTGAAAATTGCCGATGCCGTCAGATAACGCTCATATCCTTTCCTGTCTTCTTCTCTTCCTGAAAAAGAAAAATTAGTCACAACCGTATACCCGTCAGGAGCTGTCTCAGGATCATTGACATCATATTTTACCCACGAACTGTTGTTCACTTCATAATAAGCAGCTCCGCCAAAAGCATCTATTGCCCCGAAATTTGCCTCTACTCCCAATGGACGAGGCAAAGTATCAAGAAAAGCCTCAAACTCTTCCAGAGAGCTGCAAATGCCGAGAGCTTTGAAGATAATGACACCTTCCCTATCCATCAAAGATGAAGGGACATCATCGTCTTTCAGATTATATGAAGCAGTATTCATTAGTGCAAATCCGGCTGTATTTGCACCAATCCATACCTCTCTTTCACCCTCGTCCAGATACCCCGCAGAAACAGAAGAGGAATTTACCAGTCCGGTAAATGAATATTCCGGCCCTTTAAAATGCTCAAGTCTGTTATCCAAAGCTCCTGTATCCCTGTGTTTCCAAAGTACCGGTCTTCCATCAGCAGAAGCCCTGGAAGATATTACTGCTGAAGTACAGGCTCTCCCTTCGGAAAGAGCCAGACACAAAACAGTAACTATCAGATATAATATCCTCATTCTAAAAAATTCAAATCAGAACAGGAGATTTTCTTCTGTTATTTCCCTGTCATATCCGAGATGCCTGTAGGCAAGTTCCGTAGCCTCCCTTCCCCGTGGTGTCCGGACAATAAAGCCTTCCTTGATAAGGAATGGTTCATACACTTCTTCCAAAGTACCCTGATCCTCTCCTACTGCCGTTGCTATAGTATTTGCTCCTACAGGTCCACCGTTAAATTTTGTTATTATAGTACGCAGAATCTTGTTATCAACAGCATCAAGTCCTCTTTTGTCAATATTTAGTGCATCAAGCGCGTACTTTGCAATCTTAAGATCTATCTTTCCGCTCCCCATAACCTGAGCGAAATCACGCACCCTTCTCAGCAAGGCATTTGCAATTCTTGGTGTTCCCCTGCTTCTCAAGGCTATCTCTTCTGCAGCATCCGAATCAATTCCTATTTTAAGGATCGCAGCACTCCTCCTGACTATATTTTCAAGGGTCGCAGTATCATAATATTCAAGAGCACATGTAATGCCGAAACGGGCCCTGAGAGGAGATGTAAGGAGACCGCTTCTTGTAGTTGCACCAACAAGCGTAAATGGATTCAACGATATTCTTACAGAACGGGCACCCGGACCTTTGTCTATCATTATATCTATGACAAAATCCTCCATAGCCGAATACAAATATTCTTCTACTACTGGAGAAAGTCTGTGTATTTCGTCAATAAAAAGAACATCCCCCTCCTCTAAAGAAGTAAGGAGTCCGGCCAGATCTCCCGGCTTGTCAAGAATAGGACCGGAAGTCACTTTCATATTTACCCCAAGCTCATTTGCTATGATATGTGCAAGTGTAGTCTTACCTAATCCAGGAGGGCCGTGAAACAAGACATGATCAAGTGATTCTCCTCTCATTTTTGCAGCTTTTACAAAAATCTTAAGGTTCGAAACTATCTTGTCCTGACCAGTGAATTCTTTAAGATCCTGAGGTCTTATTATTCCATCTAAATCTTTATCTTTGTCAGCATTGACATCGTGCGGATCGAATTTTCCGTTCATCATTTATCAAAATTATATACAAATATAAGTATTTTAAATTTACAAGTGTTTATGATTATATCATTGTTAATATGTTGATAAGTCAAAATCCTATACTGATTATCAATAGTTTAGATAGTTTGATTATAGTTAATAAACTCGAACATGCGATATGTATAAAAAGTAAAAAGTTTATTTTGAAATGATGATTTGCACGCAGTATATACGGTATTGCCAATGAATGCAAATTTAATTTTCAATTGGTTTTAACACGGTTTCCAACAGGTTTTCAACAGAAAAAATTACATAAATGTTAATAAGTCCAAAATCAACAGAAGTACTTGCTGAAAGAATTTCTTTGTCTAAAGAAGTCTATTGCAGTGGTCTGATTCTGTCTGCAAAGTGGTTTGTTTTATCCGGAATTGCCAGAAGCGGAGTGCATATGATAATCTTGCCGGATAAAGAGTCTGCAGAATATTGTGTTACGGATTTGTATAATCTCATAGAAGGAGACAGGGTATTTTTCCTCCCTGATTCAGGGCATAGTCTTGAAAGGAGTAATTACAAATCTTCGCTCAGCGTGCAACGTACTTCAGCGATAAGCAAACTGTCACAATACAAAGAAAAGGAAGGCCTTTTGGTTGTTGTTACTTATCCGGAAGCCTTGGAAGAGAAAATTCCGGGAGGAAAGCATATATCTGACTCTTTGCTTAGGCTGAATGTCGGTGATGAAATAAGCCATGATAAGATCATAAGTATTCTTGCTTCTGAAAATTTCGAAAGGGTAGATTTTGTGGCGGCTCCAGGGCAGTTTGCAATAAGGGGAGGTATAGTAGATATATTTTCATATTCTTTCAACAATCCTTTCCGTATTTCTTTTTTCGGTGATGAGATAGACAGTATCAATGTATTTGATTGCAATACACAGTTGTCAAAGGAAAAAGTTTCAACAGCTGATATTTATCCAGATTTGTCAGGGATCAATACTGAATATGAGGATTATATTACATCTGTATTGCTTCCTGAAAATGCATGTGTCTGGCTTGATTCTTCTGATGCATATTGCAAAGATTCTTTTTTCGGAACTCTTTCCCATTTCAGAAAGGTTTTTCTAGATATTCCACTTTCTTCGCATAAGGTGGATTCTGTTGACTTTGATATTGCTCCACAGCCAGTTTTCAACAAGAATTTTGAACTTCTGACAGAAGATATAAGGACCAGAATAGAGAAAGGGTACAAGGTGATTATATTCGGAGACAAGGAGTCTCAACTGGAAAGATTAAGGTCTATTCTTTCTCAGAATGGAGGTCTTATCCCCGAGTTCCGGTCGTCTGGCAATATTCACAGTGGTTTCATAGACCGTGAGAACAAGGTGTGCTGTTATTCAGATCATGAGATTTTCGACAGATTCCATAGAGTTACGGTGCGCC
This sequence comes from uncultured Bacteroidales bacterium, assembly GCA_937890845.1. Classification (GTDB taxonomy): domain Bacteria; phylum Bacteroidota; class Bacteroidia; order Bacteroidales; family UBA932; genus Cryptobacteroides. Next base: position 16,047 of record CALADR010000001.1, read on the forward strand.
GGACGGTGGAAAAGAGTGAGCAACTTACAATCAATGACCTTACTTCATTCAATATAGGAGATTATGTAGTACATATAGATCATGGAGTGGGGATATTTGGCGGTCTTGTAAGGATGATTGACGATAAGGGGCGTATTCACGAAGTTGTGAAAATATCTTACAAGGACAACGATGTTGTGTTTGTTTCAGTTCATTCACTGCATAAAATTTCCCGTTACCGTTCTAAGGAAGGCGAGCCGCCAAAAATAAATAAATTAGGATCCAAGACTTGGCAGAATCTTAAAAACATACTAAGGCAAAGGTAAAAGACATTGCCAAAGACCTGATACAGCTATATGCAAAAAGAAAAAATGCCAGGGGATTTGCCTTTTCTCCTGATTCTTATATGCAGCAGGAACTTGAATCTTCCTTTATATACGAGGATACACCAGATCAGGAAAAGGCTGTCAAGGCTGTTAAATCAGATATGGAAGATAATTGTCCTATGGACAGACTTGTTTGCGGAGATGTTGGGTTCGGTAAGACAGAAGTGGCAGTAAGAGCGGCATTCAAAGCTGTAGCAGACAGCAAGCAGGTTGCTGTTCTGGTGCCTACTACCATTCTGTCATTGCAGCATTACAATACTTTCAAAAACAGGTTGAAGGATTTTCCGTGCAACATAGACTTTGTAAGCCGTCTCAGGACAGCAAAGGAAATCTCCGATATTCAAGATCGTCTGAAAAACGGCAGAATTGATATTGTCATAGGTACCCATAAGCTTTTGGGGAAAGGATTTGAATTTAAAGATCTGGGGCTTCTTATAATAGACGAGGAACAGAAATTCGGTGTCACTTCAAAAGAAAAACTCAGACAGTTGAAAGCAGATGTGGATACATTGACGCTTACAGCTACTCCTATACCAAGGACATTGCAGTTTTCACTTTTAGGTGCAAGGGACCTTTCAATAATTAATACTCCCCCGCCTAACAGGATTCCAGTCCAGACAGAAATTATGCTTTTTGACGGAGATGAAGTAAAAGGGATAATCAATTATGAACTTAACAGAGGAGGACAGATTTTTTTCGTACACAACAGGGTGGAAGAACTTCAGTCAATACACGATATTCTTCACAGGCTTGTACCGGATATGAAAATCTGTGTAGCTCACGGTCAGATGGAATCCAAGGTTCTTGAAAACAAGATAATGGATTTTATGGCCGGAGATTATGATATGCTGTTATGTACAACTATTATAGAAAACGGACTTGATGTTCCAAATGCAAATACTATAATAATAAACCAGGCCCAGAACATAGGTCTTAGTGACCTGCATCAGCTAAGGGGACGAGTGGGAAGGTCAAATAAGAAAGCTTTCTGTTATCTGATAGTTCCTCCTCTTGTTTCTATTACTGATGAAGCGAAGCGCAGACTTAAGGCCATAGAAGCTTTTTCCGACCTTGGAAGCGGATTCAATATTGCTATGCAGGATTTGGATATAAGGGGTGCGGGCAATCTTTTGGGTGCAGAGCAAAGCGGATTTATTTCTGATATGGGACTGGAAACATATCAGAAAATATTGGCAGAGGCAATGGAGGAATTGGGCGTTGAAACCGGAATAAATTCTGTAAGTGTCTCTTCCGGTGCAATCGTTGCGGATTGTACTATAGAAACAGATCAGACTGCTCTTATTCCTGACAGTTATATGAATGTAACAGCAGAAAAAATCAGAATATACAAGGAACTGGATTCTATGAAAGATGAGAAAAGTCTGGATTTGATGAAAAACAGGATCTCAGACAGATTCGGAAAAATACCTGATGAGCTTGAACGGTTGTTTGAAATAGTGAAAATAAGAAACCTTGCCGGCAATATGGGATTTGAAAAAGTTATCATAAAAAATAATGTGATGATAGCTTTCTTTATATCAAATCCTATGTCCCAGTATTACAGGTCAGGAAAATTTGCAGACATCCTTATGAAAATAAGTGAAAATGACAAAATCATCGAACTTAAGCAAACAGATGACAAACTAAGGATATTCGTTAAAAATGTTCCTGATTTAAAAAAGGCATATCAGTTGTTATCGAAATTGAATTAATATTACTATTTTTGAAAAATTGTGGCGAATTTAATAATAGATATAGGAAATACAGCTCTGAAAGCAGCATGGTCTGACGGGATGACTATTGGAAAGACCTACAGATACCAGGGAGAGCGCGTTGCAGACTTTATACTTGATTTG
>CALADR010000002.1 GCA_937890845.1 uncultured Bacteroidales bacterium
ATTGCCATGCGCATACTGGCCTATCAGTCCTGAAATGTCAGGAGATGAATCAAGACCTTCTATATGAGACTGAACGGTAAAAAGAGAATCCAGCTTTTCAAGCATAGCTTCTTTCGAGCCAAAGCAGCCCACCAGTCCGTCAAAATCATGAGGTGTGAGCCATGTATATTGCCATGCGTTTCCTTCACAATAGTCATCAGCCCTGTGGGTTGAAGCAAACGGATTGAAAGGTGTGCGGAAATTACCCTTTGAATCCAGACCTCTCATAAAGCGGGTCTCAGGATCGAAGAAATGACGGTAAGAATGACTGCGGTCATTAAAGTAGTTATAGTCATCTTCCTTTCCCAGAACTTTTGCTGCAGCAGCTGCTGCTCCGTCTGCAATAGCGTACTCCATATCGTATGCAACAGCTTCATTGAAGAGGTCACAAGGTATATAACCGTATTTCATCCTCAAATCCTGTCCTCTGTCTGCCTTTAATGCGGAATTCTTTATTGCCTCAAATGCAAGTTCCTTGTCGAAGCCTCCGAATCCTTTGACAATAGCGTCAGCGACAGGGATGATTCCAGGATTTCCTACCATACAGTCTGTTTCACATCCCATAAGATGCCATACGGGAAGTTTTCCCTGCTGACGGTAGATATTAAGCATAGTGTTCATCATATCCGGCATCTTCTCCTGATGAATCAGAGTCATCAGCGGAAATGCAGCCCTGTAGGTATCCCAAAGAGAGAATGTCGTATAGTTTACAAAGCCTTCAGGGCCATGGTTCTGATGATCTGCACCATAATAGCTTCCATCTACGTCACAGAATACTGACGGAGCTATCATTGTATGATATAAAGCAGTATAAAATACTCTGCGCGTAACTTCATCTGCAGTTTCTACCATTACTTTTGAAAGTTCCTCATTCCATGCGGCATCAGCAGCCTTGGCTACTGCATCAAAATCCCATCCGGAAAGTTCTGACTCCATGTTTTTCTTTGCCCCTTCAATGCTCACTGGAGACAAAGCCACTTTAAGAAGCACCTTTTCATTGTCTGATGTGCCGAAAGATGCGCGCGCATACATATTGTCTTTTCCGACAAGTTCAAAACTATCAAACGGCTTAGAGAACTCAGCTACGAAATAAACCCTCTGATCATTGGCCCAACCCTTTGAGTATCTGCACCCTACAATACGGCTATTTCCTTCAGCCTTCATTTCTGTCTTCACAGGATCATCCCAGCAGCCGCCATTTTCAAGGTCGAAAACCAAGGCTGCCTTATCAGAAGCAGGAAAAGTATATCTATGCATTCCGACACGTGATGTTGCCGTCATTTCTGCTGTAATGCCATAACGCATAAGAGGAACGCTGTAGTATCCAGGCTTGCTAATCTCACGGCTGCGGTCTGCATACGACCACATTCCTGAATTCTGATCCTCCTCAGTACCTCTTGCATATACCACATCTCCTGTGACAGGCATCACTGTCACATCAAAAAGGTCACCTATTCCTGTACCGCTAAGGTGGGTATGAGAAAAACCTATTACAGTAGAATCGCTAACATGGTAGCCCGAACACCAATCCCAGCTCTCCGGTATACTGGTAGGACCTAATTGTACAAATCCGAATGGGACGTTTGCCCCTACAAACACATGACCGTGTCCTCCGGTACCGATCTTCGTATCGACATAACCGGTCAGGCTTTCTGTAGCAGAAGAGCCGGTGCAGCCTGCAAATGCCATAGCAACAATACCTGCCGCAACAAAACTTCCTGCCAAATCAATCTTGTTAAAGTTCATATTTCAATTCAATTAAATTATCAGTCATCAATGCTATTTGCAGTCAAATACCACTTTCCCTCCTTTAAGCAGGGTATCATGGTCTATGCGGAACGAAGATGTCCGACCGCCTACTGCAACTTTACGCACATAACCTTCACCTGATTTCTCCAAAACGAGCCTGTCGGCATTGTGACAGGATGAATCAAGTTCTATCTCTACCTTGTCAAAAACAGGAGCTGTCAATGTATAGAACGGTTCTCCCGGACAGTCCGGATAGAATCCCATCATAGAAAATACAGCCCATGCAGACATTGTTCCAGTATCATCATTTCCCGGGATTCCGTCAGGCTGGTCAGTATAGTATTTGTCCAACAATTCACGGACTGTTTTCTGGGTGCGCCACTGCT
>CALADR010000003.1 GCA_937890845.1 uncultured Bacteroidales bacterium
CTACAGGCGATCCTGCCAACTCTTTCGGAGGATTATTTCTAAGGCCCGACATAATGGCTGCAATTTCCCCGACTCCTGCCTTTCCTTTTCTGACAAGAGATGTCAGCGACTCCCTGTAATAACCGAATTCCTCATATATCTTCTGCATAAGCTGATAAAGTGTCATTCCCTGATCGGCAGCCCAGCACGCACACTCTGCCACCATAGAGCAAGCGATTACAGCATCCTTGTCACGGACAAATTCGCCGACATTGAAGCCATAGCTTTCCTCTCCGCCGCAGATAAATTCACCATTACCCTCGTTCAGTTTTACGATTTCTGCAATATATTTGAAACCTGTAAGGACATTATAGACTTTCACTCCGAACTTTGCAGCTATTGCACGGATAAGTTCTGTAGTAACTATTGTCTTTACCACATACTTTGAAGAATCAAGCTTTCCGAGTTCCTTCCATCTTGTGAGGATATAGTATGTAAGCATCGAAGCTGTCTGGTTTCCGTTGAAAAGAATGATTTTGCCGTCATTATCCCTTACTGCAATACCCATTCGGTCTGCATCCGGGTCTGTTGCCATGACAATATCTGCTCCCTCCTTCTCCGCTGCTTCTATAGCCATTTTCAATGCAGAAGGCTCCTCCGGATTAGGAGACTGCACTGTAGGGAAATTCCCGTCATTTATATCCTGCTCAGGCACATGGCAAACACTCTTGAAGCCCAGACGGTCGAGAGCCATAGGCACAAGACGGACACCTGTTCCATGAAGCGGCGTATATACGAATTTCAGATCCTTATGGCGTGCCACTGATTCCGGAGACAGCATAAGAGACAGGATATCATCCAGATATGCCTTGTCAACCTCTTCTCCCATGATTTCTATCCTTCCGCTTCCCTCTCCCGGCTCGAATTTAACCATAGACGGGTCGGTAATTGCATTTACCTCAGCTACAATATCTTTATCAACAGGAGATGTGATCTGGGCTCCGTCGGACCAGAATACCTTGTAACCGTTATACTCTTTCGGGTTATGTGAAGCAGTAACCATGACTCCAGCCTGAGCTCCCTTGCTGCGGATAGCATAGCTAAGTTCCGGTGTAGGGCGGAGACTTTCAAAAAGGAAAACGTGAAGTCCGTTTGCAGCAAGGACATTGGCTGTTATCTGCGCGAACTCCTTGCTGTTGTTTCGGCTGTCAAACGAAATACATACCTTTATGTCATTTCCGGTACAATGCTTTCCAATATAGTTTGCAAGTCCCTGGGTAGCCATACCTACAGTATATCTGTTCATCCTATTGGTACCGACTCCCATAATGCCGCGAAGGCCTCCTGTTCCGAACTCAAGGTTACGGTAGAATGCATCTTCAAAACCGACAGGATCATTATCTCTAAGTTCAATTATCTGACGCTTAGTCTCTTCGTCATAGTTGCCGTCAAGCCAAGCCTGCGCAACCATTCTGAAATCTTTTGTGTTTTCCATAATTTGATGTATGTTAGTATAGAAATATTTCAATATGAGGAACGTACAAAAATAATATTTTATCGGTTATTGTCCTAATTTTGAAATACTTTTCCAAACAATTTAGACTAACAGGAAGAATATGGAACAAACAGCGGAAGATTTTGTCAAATTCATAACATTACATGAAAATGATGACACGGCAGCGCTGCTGCTATCAAAAAACAAATGGAAAGATATTGACATCAGTCTTGCAGCCAACACAATCGAAACCAGAAGAAGGCTAAAATCCAAAGTTCCGTCATGGTACGCCGTTCCTGAACTGATATATCCGTACAAGCTCTCTGGAGAACAGTGCAGTTCGGAAGAAACTGCTATGCTGAAGGCTTCCGTCGCCGAAAAATTACTGAAAGGAAGTCATCCGGCAATAACACCAGAATCCTCCGTAAAAGACGACTTAAAAGGCTTCAGGATTGCAGATCTTACAGGAGGGATGGGAATTGACTCTTTCGCATTTTCAAAAATTGCAGAGAAAGTATTATATAACGAAATGAATCCTGTCATTGCGGAAGCTGCCCGCAGGAATTTCAATATCCTCGGTGCCAGCAATATTACAGTATCAGGCAAGATGATAGTGCCTGGAGACACTGCCCGCAACCAGAATTCCTGCTCCGGCAATATTGAAGAAGCCGTGTCTCCGGCAGAGTTGCTCGAAGAATTCAGCCCGGACCTCATATTTCTGGATCCGGCAAGAAGGGATAC
>CALADR010000004.1 GCA_937890845.1 uncultured Bacteroidales bacterium
ATTTTCCTGCCTTTTTCATTTATATTGGAGCCCTTTTTGGGTGGTTTTACTCCGAAATAATCATCGCTTTTCTGGGTGCCATTGCTCCGAAATCGCCAGAATTGTATAGGCGGACGTTCGAGACTAGCGAGCTGGGAAAAATCAGGAAGAGGCTGCCGCTTGGTGAGATGGCAGAGAACTTTGGACTGATAAGCAAGAGCATGAGAGCGAAGAAAGGGCGAAAAACATACTTCACCCCGGAGGGCAAGGTTGCGCTGATGTTCCTGAAGATGTACACAGGTCTGAGCAGCCCGAGGTTGATGGAGCATCTTAACGGCAACGTCCACTATCAGCTCTTCTGCGATGTGAGAATAGACCCGATGCATCCTCTGACGAACTACAAACTTCTGGACGACGTGTTTTCGGAACTGGCCCGCGGGCTGAAGATCCAACAGCAGCAGGAGATACTGGCAAGAGCCTGGAAACCGTACATGAAGGACCTGGATACGATGTATACGGATGCGACCTGTTACGAGAGCGAGATGCGCTATCCTACGGATGCGAAGCTTCTGTGGGAAGGAATAGAGAAGTCATATGAGATAATGTGCACTCTGAGTGCCAAGCTGAATGTGCACCGTCCGAGGACGAAGTACGTAGACGTAGAGAAGGCCAACCTGTCGTACAGGAAGCGGCGCAGGCATACGAAAGTCCAGACCAGGAAACTGACCAGACGCCTGCTCAACCTTTTGGGGAAGATACTGAAGGAGACCCGCACACTGGAGAGGGAGAATGCAGGCGCGGAGAAATTGCTGACAGCCAGACAGAAGAGCGATATTGAAATCATCACAAGAGTGTACCGCCAGCAGAAGGCCCACTTCGAGAACAACAATCCTCGCGAGAGTGTCAAGGACAGGATAGTGAGCATCAGCAAGCCGTATGTGAGGCCGATCGTGAGAGGCAAGGAAGTGAAGAGCGTAGAGTTTGGTGCGAAGTGCAACAACATCCAGGTTGACGGACTCTCATTCATCGAGAAGCTGTCATTCAATGCCTTCAACGAGGGAACCAGGCTTACGCACTGCCTGAAGATGCACCGAAAGCTCTTCGGTGTGGACGCGAAGAAGGTCGGAGGAGATGCAGGCTATGCCGGCAGCGCCAACAGGGGGTACTGCAAGGATAGAGGAATACAGACGTCATTCGTCAAGCGTGGCCGTCCGTCCTTGGAAAAGAAAGAGAACGACATCATCCGCAACGAGCTGGCGAGGGTGAGGGCAACGAGGATGGAAGGCTCGTTCGGAACGCAGAAGGAACACTATGGCCTGAAACGCATCAAGGCAAGGACGAAGTTGACCGAAATCCTGTACATCTTCTTTGGCATCCACACGGCGAATGCAGTACAGCTCGTCCGGCGGGAAGTCAACGAAATTGCTCAGGCTGCCTGATGTTCGAGGTGAGTGAGAAACGGCCCTTTCACTGGAGTATTGGCTCCAGTTGGGTCCAAAAATGAAAAAAGGGGCTCCGAAACGGAGCCGAAAATATAAAAAGATGAGTTCGATCGGAAAAATTACCGGGACAGTCTGCCGATTGACTCATAATGACGGAATTTAACGACTGTCCCTAAGTAATCGACCGCGCAGAACACGAAGGATGCGTTTTGCGGGATTTTCTAAGTTGCTTGCACTTACACAATTGCGGCAGGAACGACCGCACCAGTCAATCGGAAGCGAATGCAAGGCAAATTTAATGTTTTTATCGCAGATATCTCTGTATTTCCTCCATATCTGATAAGTTTCCTAAGCATACTAACCCCTTCGCGATATGAATTGCGGCTTGACGCGTCTGCTTCATCAAGAATTGTGCATACAGCTCACATAGTTCTTGTTTGCTGAGTTTCGAGAGCAGCAGTTCTACATCATTTACATTATTCGTCCGCATAAATTACCTGTCAGTTTCTTAGCTTACACGGCCTGCCAGTCATCGATAGTACCGGTCTGTGAGGAGAAATTGACTCCGATTTTATGAATGGTGCGGCTGTCGCTTTCGTACGGGCGGGCATATCCTTTCTCCTCAATCTGCCGCAGGGCTTCTTCGGCGTTTCCATCAAGTTTGAACTCGAAGATATAGACAAACTTAGGAGTCTCCACAATGCAGTCCACCCGGCCTTCACTCTGCTCGCGCTCAAGTGATATGGTATAGACACTCATCAGGCGCAGAAGTAGATAGAATGTGTACTGGAAGTAGCGTTCCCTTTCGCGCTCTTCATCCTTGCGGCGCATAGTATATGGGATGCTTGCCAAAAATGAGGTCAACATTTTCCTGAATGTATCCAACTGACCTTTCTTCAGCGCAAATACTGCCTGTCGAATCCAAGAGTCAAGTGTCGTTTCGCATTGCAAGTAGTTGGTGGCCACCATCGTCAGGAAACCACTCTTTACCTCGTTATTAGGAATGTCCAGCAAAAACAGCCCCATATCATGCTCATACTCCTTGATCGTCAGATAGCCGCTCTGGTAAATCATCGGCAAAGGATATTCTGTGTCTGCCTTATAGTTTACAAACTCGTCCAATGAATAATATTTGCCTGTAAACTGGTCAATGCCTTCGTTGAAATGGTTCATCAGGCGGATTAGATAGGTCGGTGTACCGGATGCAAACCAGTAATCTCTTATATCTTTGCTATCGAAAGCATTCAAAAGGCTGAAAGGATTATAGACATCTATCATATTTTTACCGAAATGGTACCCGTCATAACGCTGCTTCAGAAGCTGCTGCATTTCCTCTTCAGTGCAGCCATCTGATTCTGCCATCTCGCGGATAGATCCGGTAAAGTAATTCGACAATTCCTCTTCTGTAATTCCACACAAAGCCTCGTACTTTTCATACATACTGATGTCTTTCGGCTGGTTGAAGCCGCTGAACACGCTTACCTGCGAAAACTTGGTCACTCCTGTCAGAAAGACGAAGCGGAGATAGGCATCAGTCTGCTTGAATACGGAATAAAACGCCTTCAGAATCTCCCTGTTCTTATCCAAAAGTTCAGGGTCTTTTTCCAAGACATCTAAAAGTGGCTTGTCATATTCGTCTATCAAGACCACTACACCACGACCGCTGCGCTCATATGCCGCCTTGATAATCTGTTCAAAGCGAGATGCAGGATTGAAATCAGGAACGGACGTAATATCATATTCCGCTTCCCATATTGTAAGATAGCCTTCCAACTTTGACTGTAGCGAGTCAGGCATTGTGCAGTCAATACCGTTAAAGTCAATATGAAATACCGTGTGCTGATGCCACTCTTTCTCTAATGAGTCGATTTTAAGCCCCTTAAACAAGTCCCTCTTACCCTCAAAATATGCTCTCAAAGTAGAAAGCAGAAGACTCTTTCCGAAACGGCGCGGTCGGCTCAGAAAATATACCTTTCCTTCAGTAGCCAATGAATACACCAGATCAGTCTTATCAACATAGACAAAACCGTTCTCTATAATCTGACTAAAGGTCTGTATTCCAATCGGGTATTTCATACTATCAAAAAAATTATGAGAGTCTGATAGCTGCTCACTATTATTCTCTCAGTATCACCATTCAGCGAATATACTAATTTTTAAGATTTTAGCAAAAAACATCACCCGTTTAAAGCTGTGCGTGCCGGAAACTTGCATACAGTTACCGGTTTTTCTCCTTTTGGGTTTCGATGTAGCCTAACAGGGCCTTGTACTGGTCCTGGGCGATCTGGCAGGCTTCTGTTAGATAGGTGTTGACTTTGCCCCACTCATGCAGTCCCTGTAAATAGTACTGCTTCAG
>CALADR010000005.1 GCA_937890845.1 uncultured Bacteroidales bacterium
GAATCTATGAAGAAGGATCGGTACTGAACATTCTTTATCAAGGAGTTGTAAAAGGATGGTATCCACCTCTTATCTTCCTGGGCATCGGAGCGATGACTGATTTTTCTGCTCTTATCTCAAACCCGAAACTGCTTTTGATCGGCGCTGCTGCCCAAATGGGTATTTTCGGAGCATACATGCTGGCTCTGCTTACAGGTTTTGCACCTAATGAAGCAGGAGCAATCGGTATTATCGGCGGAGCTGACGGACCGACTGCCATCTTCCTTTCATCAAGACTTGCACCTGAGCTAATGGGAGCTATTGCAGTATCCGCGTACTCCTATATGGCGCTTGTGCCTGTGATACAGAGACCTATAATGCTACTGCTCACAAACAAGAAAGAAAGAGTGATAAGAATGCCTGCGCCAAGAGTTGTTAGCCAGAAAGAAAAGATTATTTTCCCTATTGTCGGCATAATAATCACTGCATTCCTTGTTCCTTCAGGCTTGCCACTTCTCGGTATGCTCTTCTTCGGAAACCTTCTCAAGGAAAGCGGTGTTACACGCAGACTTGCCGAGACAGCCCGTGGTCCAATGATTGATGTAGTTACCATTCTCATCGGACTTACTGTAGGCTGCTCCACACAGGCAGACAAATTCCTTACAGGAACATCTGTAAAGATTTTTGTATTGGGACTCCTCTCGTTTGTAATAGCAACTACCTGCGGTGTGCTTTTCGTCAAATTCATGAACCTTTTCCTCAAACCAGGGAAGAAACTCAATCCTCTTATCGGAAATGCAGGTGTTTCTGCTGTTCCTGATTCAGCAAGAGTTTCCGAAGTAGTAGGAAGAGAGTTTGACAGGAACAACCATCTGCTAATGCACGCAATGGGACCTAATGTAGCCGGAGTTATCGGTTCTGCTGTTGCAGCAGGAATCCTGCTCGGTTTCCTTGGATAATATATCCAGAACATATGTCAATCTGAAGAGCCCGGTATCTGCCGGGCTCTTTTATTTATTATTGTCAGACAAAACATAATAGCAGGTAAAATGTCATTTCGATACAAAACAAAACACCCTAATTATGCTGAAATTATATTTCATTTCGAAAGCAGTAAAACCATAAGATAACGAAAGAAGGTTTTGCCCAAAGTGATAATTGTTTGTTAAAAAAGGCATTTTATTCGCAAATTATCTTGCACATATGCGGTTTTTCACTAAATTTGTAAAGATATGCCTACTATTTAGACGATTTTTTGAATAAAATAAAATTAATAACTCAGATATGCAGGACAAATTGCAGGAACTGACAGAAAAACTTTATAATGAAGGTCTGTCAAAAGGAAAACAGCAGGGCGAGGAAATCCTTGCCAAGGCCAGAAAAGAGGCTGAAGAAATTATAGCAGAAGCCAATAGAAAAGCAGAAGCTCTGAAAGCAGCAGCCGAAAAGGAAGCACAGGAAATGAAGACAAAGGTTACCGGAGATGTCCGCATGGCCGCACTCCAGAGTATAACTGCTACAAAGCAGGAAATCGAAGGTCTGATAGTCCGCAAGATGACTGATAAGGATATAGCATCATCCCTCACATCAGCCGACTTTGTAAAAAGAATTATCGAAACTGTAGCCAAATCATTCAATCCAGGCAATCAGGACCCTGTAGATCTGGTACTTGTCCTGCCTGAAAACTTGAAAACTGAATTCGAACCTTATATAAGTTCCGAACTTTCAAAGATTCTAAATGCCGGAGTCTCGGCAAAATTCTCAAAGAAAATATCCGGAGGTTTCACCATTGGACCGAAAGACGGAGGCTATTTCCTGAGTTTCACTGATGAAACGTTCAAGGAACTGATTTCAGAATATCTCAGACCTGCAACAAAGAAATTCCTGTTCAACGAATAAGGGGTAAAAAATGAACAATTACCATTACATAGTGGCTGGATTGCCGGTTATTTCCCCGGACTGGAAACCCGGAGACAAAAAGCCGGATGATATCAGACAGGAAATCCTTGAGTGCTGCTCCAGCAAGGACAAAGAACTTATATCCCTACTCGAAAGCGGCTTCATTCAGGAAAACATGACTGAAGAATTCTACCGGAAAGCCGTCACTCACAAAAACAGATTCATAAGGGAATATTTCAGATTTGACCTGAACGTACGTAACGCTAAAGTAAGATACTTGAACAGCGCACTTGGAAGAAACCCTGATAAGGACGTTGTCGATTTGAACGAAAAAGACAATGCCCCTGCCTTTGAAGAATCCGGCAAGCTGGATGCAATACTTCAAGGCAAGGATATCCTTGAAAGGGAGCGCGCCATCGACGGAATCATGTGGAACAAAATAGACGAAATCACTGTTTTCGACTATTTCGACATAGAAGCTATCCTTGCCTTTCTGGCGAAACTCCACATAGTGGAAAGATGGTATACCCTGGATGAAAAGACAGGACGGGAAATGTTCAGAAAACTTGTCGATGAAGTGCGCGGCACATTCAAAGGCGTAGAATACGACAGTGGTAAAAACTGAAAACAAGACTTATAAAACCAATAGGAAATTAAACGACTATAAATATGAAATCAACTGGAAAGGTTACGGGCATCGTTTCCAACCTGGTGACAGTCGAGACAGACGGCCCTGTGTCACAGAATGAAATCTGCTATATAAAGGTCGGTGATACCAAACTAATGGCAGAGGTCATCAAAGTCAACGGGAAAAATGCAGCTGTTCAGGTTTTTGAAAGCACACGTGGTCTAAAGAATGGAAATGAAGTGGAGTTCGAGGACAGGATGCTCGAAGCCACATTGGGACCGGGACTTCTGTCAAGCTGCTATGACGGTCTGCAGAACGACCTTACTACTATGACTGGCGTGTTCCTCAAGCGAGGCGAATACACAGACCCTCTAAACCACGAGAAGTTATGGGACTTTACCCCGCTGGCAAAAGCAGGTGACAGAGTTTCTGCTGCTGACTGGCTGGGAGAAGTAAAAGAAGGCTGGCTTCCTCATAAAATCATGGTTCCGTTCTCATTCAAAGGAGAATATACCGTCAAATCAGTAGCCCCTGCCGGACAATACAATATCGACAAAACTATTGCCGTCCTTACAGGAGAAGATGGAGAGGACGTAAATGTGACAATGACCCAGAAGTGGCCTGTCAAAGTAGCCATTAAAGGTTATAAGGAGAAACCA
>CALADR010000006.1 GCA_937890845.1 uncultured Bacteroidales bacterium
TAATATCCTCCAAAGTCTTGGTTTTTCTGGCATTATATTGTCTTATAAGTACTTTCATTTTTGCAGGGACCTCTCTTGGAAGAGTAGTCTGCGCATCTCCGGCCTCATTGGGAAGACGTTTGTACTCTCCTACATTGAACCAGAATTTCCTGCTGTCCGAAGTCCCTCTCTCCAGGATGCTGTGAAGTTCCTTTATAAGCGATTCCGAAAGACTGTCCTTGGCATGATCTATTACATAGTCAATACAGCAGAAATGGTTGGTAGTGAGGACTATATCATCTACATGTATATCCTCTCCTGTAGTCTCCACAGTGTTTTTTTCAAAAATACTGCTGGTCTGCTTGGGAGTGAGCCGGCAGCCTTCGATATGGTTTGAATTATATGTGAAATCGACCTGTGTACGGTGGTAAATACCCTCTCTGATATTCAGCTCCTTCTCCTCCTGAAGACATTTCAGCAGATTTGAAGTCCTGGCCTTTCCTCGTTTAGGGATAGGGGCATCGTCAGGAATATTCCATGTTTTCCCTGTCAGGAAAGCACCTTGGACCTTCCCGGCCGCGCACCAGTTCCTGACTGTTCTCTCTGATATTCCATACTCTTCACCATACTGTTTTACAGACAAATACCCCATATTCTCTCAATATTCACTTGCGTTCCCTGCTGATTAAGCGCGCAAATATAGCAATTCTTGCCGATAACGGCAAAGGGAAAAGTCATACGAAATGTATCCGGGCTCCTTTGAATAATTGCTACAAACCACTATCTTTGACACAGTGCTTTGCATAAAGTAAAGGTTCTAAAGACAAAAAATATGAAAGTTTTCCACGGCAGTGCTATAGAAGTCAAGATCCCTGAAATCAGAACAGGTAAGTTTACCAAAGATTTTGGGGAAGGTTTCTGGCGAAATTCAAATACCCGACACATCAGATATGCTTTGCTACTGAAGCATCCCTCAAATGCTTGAAATTTATCGAATCAGAAAAGCTAAACAAAAAATGACAGGACGTGAACTAAAAAGACATAACGACCTCTTCTATCTCTGCGCTCTGATAGAATATATAGCCAGAAAAACAAAAAACAGAAACAGAGTCATTGTAAACGCCCTTGGAGAAGAGCGTCTGACCAAAATATACAAACTGGCTGACATTTATCATAGTGATAACATAGCCAGAGTGGCAGATGACCTTATTAAAGAATGCGGAATAGAAAACGACTACTTCGATATAACAAAAGTCAAGTATGCAATCCCTACTCACTGGGACATTGCCAAAGTATATAAACGCCTAATAATAAGCGTATCACAAGACAATCCAAAACAGTACATCAAAACCTTGATAACTGTGTATAACTCCTGGATTGCAGACAAGATAGACGACTACAACAGCAGTTTCTACTATGACACACCGGATTGCATTTACCAGTCTTATCTGGTTGGCAAGCCACTGTAAATATCAAAGCAAAACATCCTCAGGACCGGTCGGCTCATAAGCACCGTCCTTCATCTCAAGAATCACAGTGCCGCTCTCAAGCGAACGCAAAGTATGCCAAGTACCGGCCGGAATATTGAGGGCACATACAGGTCCGCAAGGAGAAACTTCATAAGTAGCCGAGCAAATACGCTCCAGATCATCGTAAAACTCCTCAACTACACGGCCGCGCAGAACGACAACAGTTTCCGAAGTCTTCTGATGACGGTGAATAGGAATAACCGAACCCGGCTCAATAGCATTCAGCATCCGCTGCGAAGTATCAGCCGAAGAATTTCTCAAATCATAATTCATCCTCAACCGAGACGAAGCCTTAGCCTGCTCGGTCAAGGAATCTAAAAGAACACTGTTTATACTTATATTCATATAAAATTCATGACATTGCTGTACGTATTATATTCCTGAAATTCAGAAATATGCCTTACTTTACAATAGCCTCTTTTATACAATCTACGATATAACGTACATCATCATCAGTCACATACGGTCCTGCAGGGAGGCAAAAGCCGACCTTGAAAAGCTCTTCCTCAACGCCGTTAGTATAAACAGGAGCGTCTGCATAGACAGGCTGCTTATGCATCGGTTTCCATGTAGGGCGAGCCTCTATCTTTTTTGACAACATAAATACGCGGAGAGCTTCGACATTGTCGTTTGGCTGGCAGTCAGTCGTAGCCGAATCTACCTGATGGATTACTCCTGCAGCACCACCAACCGCGGTCTTAATCACTTCTCTGTAAGCATTTTCCTGTCCCACTATACGAACCTCAGGATCAAGAGTAGCTGCGCAGAGCCAGAAATTTGAATCATAGCGTCCGTCTGCCGGCTGGGTATGCAAATGAACGCCTGGAACACCTGCAAGCAGTTCTTCATACAACTTCTGAACAT
>CALADR010000007.1 GCA_937890845.1 uncultured Bacteroidales bacterium
TATATTTTTTCCAATATATGGCTTTACAGGAATGCCTCGCAAACCGGTTTCCTTATCGCTGCCATTTTTCTTGGACTTCTGCATACGAAACTCGGCGTCAAGGTAAACGATGCAGTCAGAGCCGTGCAGTTAGGCCCTATACAGGTCCATGCCTATGAGGTCACGAAAGTAGCCATGGTCCTCTATCTGGCATGGGCGGTGCATGCATACAAGAATGACCAGTTCTGGATAGCGAGCAAAATTCAAAAGTCTGTCATTCATGGCAAAGAAATCATGGAAACTATGGCTATACATATTCATTCCGATAATGCTGACTTGCATGGGCGTAGTAGTCGGCAGTATATCCAGTACTCTATTTATCGGCGGCATAATGATAGTGACCATTATGATAGGAGGAATAAAAATCAGGGATATAATGAAAATGGCGCCCCTGCTGCTATTGGGAGGCATAGCCTGCATCGGTATATGGTTCGTTACCGAAGGCAAGGTACTGTCCAGGGTAGGAACGGCATTCAGCAGACTGGGAATGACTGAATTGGTGGAAAATGTAACCGGACACCCAGTAGTATCCACCGATGATATATCTCTGAAAGAAATCAAACAGGGCACACAGGAATTCCAGGGCTACCTGGACAAAATCAGACAGCCGGAAAGCGCGAAAGTGGCAATCCATGAAGGCGGATTTCTTGGGAAAGGCCCCGGAAACAGCACCCAGAAATATACGGTGCCGCTCATGTTCAGTGACTATATGTACAGCTTTATTCTAGAAGAATACGGACTTTTGGGAGGCGCCTTTGTCCTGTCATTGTTTGTAAGCCTGCTGGCAAGAGGTTCGATAATCGTACGGTCTTGCGACAATGATTATTCAAAGACAGTGGTGGCGGGGCTGACAATACTTATAAGCGCGCAGGCTCTCATGCATATGTTCATCAACGCAGACCTGGGACCGCTGACAGGACAGACGCTTCCTATGATAAGTCACGGAAAAAGTTCATTTATCTGCTTCAGTCTTGCCTTCGGCGTACTTCTGGCAATAAGTAAAATGGCAAAGAAGAAAATCCAGAAAGAAGAAGAAAGTTCCGAGCCTTTGATTGAAGGACTTGGTATCCGGGACAATAATGTATCAGATACTTTGGATGAGTTGGACAAATTTGAATCAGACATATAAAATGGAGAAAAAACATCCCATACGTGTAATTATCTCCGGTGGCGGTACCGGAGGTCATATTTTCCCGGCAATATCGATTGCCGGACAGCTGAAGGCAGAAAATCCTGATGCAGAAATACTGTTTGTAGGCGCAGAGGGCCGAATGGAGATGGAAAAAGTGCCGGCGGCAGGATATGAAATCAAAGGATTGCCAGTAGCCGGACTGCAAAGGAAACTCACCCTTTCCAACCTTGCGCTTCCGTTCAAGGTCCTCAAAAGCATAAGGCTGGCAGGAAAAATACTTGACGAGTTCAAGCCTGACATTGCCGTAGGCGTAGGCGGTTACGCAAGCGCACCTCTTTTATGGAGTGCCTGCCGCAAGGGAATACCTACACTCATCCAGGAGCAGAACGGCTATGCCGGCCTCACAAACAAAATCCTGGGAAAAAAAGCAGATAAAATCTGCGTTGCCTATGAAGGGATGGAACGGTTCTTCCCAGCCGGAAAAATCATAATTACCGGCAATCCTATACGAAAGGAAATTATACCCGCTACTGAAGAAAGCAGAAATGAAGCCTTCAAGTTTTACGGACTGGATCCTGAGAAGAAACATATATTCATAGTAGGTGGAAGTCTGGGAAGCGGCACATTGAACAAGTCGGTACAACAATGGATATCAGACGGATGTCAAGGAGGCGAAGGAGTTGAAATAATATGGCAGTGCGGAAAATACTACAAAAATTCCGTAGATGCATTCATGAAAGAAGCTTCGGAAAAGAGACTTGGAGGAAGTACATTGCCTGGCATAAGACATTTCGATTTCATAAAAAGGATGGATCTGGCCTATGCCGCAGCAGATGTCGTAATCTCACGTTCAGGTGCAAGCTCTGTATCAGAACTCTGCGCTGCCCACAAGGCCGCTATATTTGTTCCGTCGCCTAACGTGGCGGAAGACCACCAGACCCATAATGCGATGGCTCTTGTCAAAAAGAACGCCGCAATCATGGTTACGGATGCCGAAGCCCCTTCTATACTTATGTCAGCAGCCTGTGAACTTCTTACAGACAGCAAACGGATTGAAGAACTTGAAAATAATATAACTAACTTTGCAAAACCTGATGCTGCAGCAAGCATCACAAAGGAAATATACAACATAATAAACAGGAAATCTTAAATGGATTACAAAAACATATACTTCATAGGAATCGGAGGTATAGGCATGAGTGCGATAGCGCGGTACTACAATGCCAGAGGATATGCCGTATCCGGTTATGACCGCACGCCTTCCGAGCTCACCAGGGAGCTTGAAAAAGAAGGCATTGCCATACACTATGAAGACGACTGCGCCTATATACCGTCCGATACGGAATCGACTCTCGTGGTATATACTCCGGCAATCCCTGCTGATATGGGAGAACTCGCCTATGTCCGTTCGCACGGCTACAAGGTAGTAAAGAGGTCTCGTATCCTCGGAGAAATTTCAGCCGGAGAACGATGTCTTGCAATAGCAGGAACACACGGAAAAACCACCACAAGTACACTGCTTGCCCACATTTTCCAGGCAAGCGGAGAAGGATGTTCCGCATTTCTGGGAGGCATAAGCAAAAACTACGGCTCAAACCTACTTATCAGCCGGAATAACGTCATCGTGGCCGAAGCCGATGAATTCGACAGGTCCTTCCTGCAACTGCACCCTGAAATTGCCGTAATAACATCTATGGATGCCGACCATCTGGACATATATTCGGACCTGGAACACATAAATGCTGCATTCCGGGAGTTTGCAAGCCAGGTTACCGGGACAGTCATTGCAAAATACGGCATCTGCATTACGGCAAAAGATACTGACGCCAGGTTAATGACATACTCCTATGACAATCCTGAAGCAGACTTTTACGCATCAGAAATAAAAACAGACAATTGCGGCTATATCAACTTCCGCCTAAACTATCCTGGAGGACATATAGACGGATGCAAAGTAGGAGTTCCCGGATGGGTCAATGTTGAAAACGGAATTGCAGCTGCTGCAATAGCAATTACATACGGGCTGGACAATGACAGGATAAAAGAAGGGCTCGCTTCTTTTGCAGGAGTAAAAAGGCGCTTCGACATTCATCTGAATACACCGGAGTGCTCTTATATAGATGATTATGCCCATCATCCCAAGGAATTATCCTCAGCCATAAGTTCTATCAGGGAAATATTTCCAGGAAGAAAACTTACGGCGATATTCCAGCCGCACCTTTACACAAGGACACGTGATTTTGCCGAGGAATTTGCAGAATCACTCAGCAAATCCGACAAAGTTATACTGCTGGACATATACCCTGCCCGTGAAGAACCGATTCCGGGAGTAACATCCGAGATAATCTTTGACAAGGTAGGATGCGCTGAAAAAGTGCTGCTAAAAAGAGAAGAACTGATGGAATACCTTGAAAAAGAGCCGGTTGATGTTCTGGTAACATTCGGAGCCGGAAACATTGACAGATTCACTGGAGCCATAACTGAAATGCTCAGAAACAGGATAAAACCTAATTAACAGGATAGTTCAGAATGAAACCGTTTATAAAATACACGCTGTACGCTGCAAGCCTGGGAGCGATGTTGCTTGCCCTGGCTGCCGCCTTGGGCGTAAGTGCCTCAAGACGCAGCGCATTGAAGTGTACAGGACTGTCTGTAACAATAATAGACAGCCTCGAAAACAGTTTCGTATCCAAATCTGACATCAAAAGCTTTCTGGACTCAGAATCCGGAGGCTATATAGGAAAATACGCAGACAGTATCAGCCTAACCCAAATAGAACGGATCATTGACAGACGAAGCGCCGTCATGAAAAGCCAGGCATATATCACAAAGGACGGAACCCTAAATATAGATGTGACACAACGCAAGCCTATTATACGGTTCCAAAAATCAGGAGGCGGATTTTACGCTGATGCAGAAGGCTTCCTGTTCCCGCTGCAGCCTGGCTACACTGCATACGTCCCTATAATAGACGGAGCCGTTCCTCTGAACGCCGAAAGCGGATATAAAGGCAGGATAGCCGACGAGAAAGGGCGTATCTGGCTTGAGAAAATCATCCGTCTGGCAGAATATATGAATGACAACAAGGTTTGGCGTGAAAACATTGTGCAGATAACTGTAAGCGGTAACGGAGACCTTATAATGGTCCCGAAAGAAGGACGGGAAAAATTCATTTTCGGCAGCCCTGACAAGCCTGAAGAAAAATTCAGAAGAATAGAAAAATATTACGAAAGCATTGTACCGGCCAGAGGCGAGGGACAATACAGAACGGTCAATGTGAAGTTTGACAACCAGATAATTTGCAGAAAATAATTCAAGTTCAATAAATTATGGACGAAAAACATATAGTGGCAATTGACCTGGGCACATCAAAGCTGGCTGTAACTATAGCAAGGGTCAGCGGTGAGGACATTCAGGTCATTTATTACAAGGAAACCCCTTCTGAAGGTATAAGGTACAGTTATGTACTTAACCCCAAGAAAGTGGCGGACACTTTGAGGCCTGTCATAGAAAATGCAGAAAGGGAACTGAATATGAAAATCACGCAGGCTGTGGTAGGAATGCCGCGGTACAGCGTGCGTCAGGAAACCAATCAGGGAAGCATTGCCCACAACCCTGACGAATGCATTTCCATTGAAGATATAAACTATATCAAGTCAATCGCACAAGAGGAATATCCCCTTGAAAATGAAAAGGAAGTGCTTTTCGGGGCGGTGGCCCAGTCCTTCTCCACATCAGAGGACTTCCAGCTCATCGAGAAAGATATAATCGGAATGGCAAGCGACAAACTGGAAGGAAATTTCAAGATATTCATCGGAGTAAAGAGATATCTCCAGAATATTGATATGGTATTCAACCAGTTGGGGATAGCCGTTGCCGGCAAATACTTTACACCTGACACGACATCCAGAGCAGTCCTTACATACGCGGAAATGGAAAGCGGTGTAGCCCTGATAGATTTCGGTGCCGGAGTAACATCTGTAAGCATACATTCAGGCAATATAATGAGGCATTACGCAGCCATCCCGTTCGGAGGAAGGTCGATTACTTATGACATTGACAACGAGTGCAAGATATTCTCTGAAAATCTTGCTGAGAATCTGAAACTGGCATACGGTATATGCATGCCTGAAAAGCTTCAGAACATGAACGACAAAATCCTGAGAATCAACATCGGGACAACTGCACAATACAAAGACCTTCCTGTAAAATACCTCTCTGAAGTGATTTCAAGCAGAGTACAGGAAATAACAGAAGCCATTCTTTATGAAATAGAACGCAGCGGATTTGCGGACAGTCTCAGAAGCGGAATCGTACTTACAGGAGGAGGAGCGAATCTGGCCAACTGCAAGAACTTCATTACGGAACTGTCCGGCTATTCAGTAAGAATCGGCTATCCGAAACCTGTATTCTCCGGATCCGGATGCATAGGAGTACACGAGGCGGAAGCTGCGACATCCATAGGTATGATTCTCGCCGCCATCAAAGACAACTGTGCCGAATGCGCTATAATTGAAGACGGAAGCCGGCCAAAGACTTCAGTAGTTATCGAAACACCGGCAGAGGAAAATACAGAAGAAAGAAGCACGCAGCCAGAGACAGCTGAGCAGACGAATAATACAGAACTGTTCCCTGAAAGCGAGGAAGAAAAAGCAAATAGGATAGAAAATAATAAAAAAGCGGGAAAGAAGCCGAGGGGAGGAAATAAGATTATATGGGGCAGTATCAAGGAAAAATTCGGGCAATTTACAGCATCGCTCTATGACGGAATGAAAAACGAAGAAGTATAACAGGCTTTCAAACAAGAGACTTGGGTTATGAATGAGAATAATACAGACATATTTGTTCCGGCAGACTGGACGCCGGAAAACTCCATAATAAAAGTTATCGGAGTAGGCGGCGGCGGATGCAATGCCGTCAATTATATGTATAACCAAAAGGTCAAGGGCTGTACTTTCATTGTCTGCAACACTGATGCACAAGCCCTCAACAAATGCGAAGTCCCTATCAAACTTCCAATCGGAACCTTGGGAGCAGGATGTGATCCCACAAAAGGAAGGAATGCCGCAATCGAAGCAGAAAGCAAGATTGCCGAAATCCTGGACAACAATACCAAAATGGTATTCATCACTGCCGGAATGGGAGGAGGAACAGGCACAGGAGCCTCTCCTGTAATAGCCAACATGGCCAAGACACGAGGCATACTTACTGTAGCGGTAGTGACAATTCCCTTCAAGTTTGAAGGTTCGGAAAAATACGCCAAGGCGATGGACGGAATAAACGAGCTTGAGAAAAATGTTGACAGTCTTCTGATTATCAACAACGAAAAGCTATATGACTGCTTCGGAAACATGCTTCTCCACGAGGCATTCCCGAAAGCCGATGAAGTTCTTGCTACAGCCGTCCGGGGAATAACGGAGATAATAAGCAAATCCGGATATATTAACGTCGATTTTGCCGATGTAAGCGCAATGATGAGAAACAGCGGAGTCGCTCTTATGGGCTGCGGTACCGGTACCGGAGAACACAGGATAGAAGATGCTGTAAAAGGTGCTCTTGAGTCACCTCTTCTGAACAACTATAATCTCAAGACAGCAAAAAATGTCCTTGTCAACATTGCCGGAGGGAAAAACGACAATGGCCTTATCATGGATGACCTGAACAAAATCAACAAGATGATCGGGGACTATACTGGCAAGGCGAACAATTTCAAGAGCGGTCTGGTATGGGAAGATGATCCGGCATGGGGAGACAAGGTAAGCATAACAGTGATAGCTACAGGATTCAAAAAAGACATTCCGTCTATGATAAGTCCTGACAATATCATAAAAATAGACTGGGACTTCCAATATACGAAAACCGCAGCTTCAGAACTTGACATTGAGATATCGGAAGAAGAAGAAAACAATATCAAGAAAATTGGCTACAACAATTCTGAAAATGTCCGCAAATTCCACTTCTCCGAAGAAAACAAGCCTGTGCTCGCAGTAGGCCCCGGACAGAATATAGGAGAGTTGGAGGCAACTCCGTCAATAAGGCGTATCACCAAAAGGAAAAATACTGACAATATAAAATAAAGAAATACAGATATGGAAAGAAAAACAAGAGTAAGGTTTGCGCCTTCTCCAACAGGTCCTCTCCACATGGGAGGCGTACGCACAGCCCTCTACAACTACCTTTTTGCTAAGCAGAGAGGCGGTGATTTTATAATAAGGATTGAAGACACCGACTCCCAGAGGTTTGTACCGGGAGCGGAAAAATATATCATAGAAGCATTGAACTGGTGCGGCATCATTCCGGACGAAGGAGTGGATGCTCAGGGAAATGTAGTGGAGAAGACACCCTCATGCTCCATACAGACAGTCACAAAGGCGCGGAATATACCGCAAATATGCTGAAGAACTGGTAGAAAAAGGTTATGCTTATTATGCATTTGACACTGCTGAAGAACTTTCTGCAAAAAGAGCTGAAATGGAGGCTCAAAAACAGACCTTCATCTACAACCATATCACACGCAAATCCCTCCGCAACTCCATCTCCATGACGGAAAGCGAGTGGAGACCACTTTTAGAGTCCCATACAGACTGGACCATCCGCTTCAAAATGCCGGAAGACCGCGTAGTGAAAATGGATGACCTCATCAGAGGACATATAGAAGTCAACTCCGACACACTGGACGACAAGGTTCTGTGGAAAAGGGCTGACGAACTGCCTACATACCACCTCGCCAACATAGTAGATGACCACCTTATGGAAATAACCGAAGTCATCCGCGGCGAAGAATGGCTTCCGTCCCTCCCTCTGCACTATCTTCTTTATGAAGCATTCGGATGGCAGGACAGCCAGCCGAGATTTGCCCACCTGTCACTTCTTCTTAAACCAGACGGCAAAGGTAAACTCAGCAAGCGTGACGGAGACCGCCTCGGCTTCCCTGTTTTTCCTTTGAAATGGACCAATGCAGAAGGAGAGGTTTCACGCGGATACAGAGAAGACGGATACTTCCCTGAAGCATTTGTAAACCTTCTTGCCATGCTGGGATGGAACCCTGGAGACGACAGGGAGTTGTTCACTATGGACGAACTCATACAGGCCTTCTCGCTGGAAAGAGTCATAAAATCAGGCGCCCGCTTCAATGCTGATAAAGCGAAATGGTACAACAAGGAATATCTCCGCACAAAATCTGTAGAAGAACTTACAGAACTCTTCATTCCAGTCCTGGAACAGCATGGAATGCAGGTAGTGGAATGCCCTAAATGCGCCATCACCGCAGGTTCTGAAATGACTGTACAGGGAGCTGACTTCAAAAACCATATTTTCACTGTAAAATATGTTCAGGATGTAGTAGGACTGATTAAGGAAAGGGCTTCTTTTGTCGCTGATTTCTGGGATATCGCATCATACCTTTTCGTTGCACCTGAAACCTATGTCGAGAAAGATGCAGCCAAATTCTGGAAAGAAGAGAACTACACTCTCGCCCTCCAGGTCGCAGAATTCATAGAGAATTTTGACGGAGGCAATGCAACAGGACCGGAATTTACCAAAGAACAGATAGAAGGGCCTCTTGAAGAGTTCATCCGTAGCCACGAATGGCCTATGGGAAAAGTAATGAACTGTCTAAGGCTGGCTCTTGTAGGAGCATCAAGCGGACTCGGAATCGCCGACATCGTGTCTCTCATCGGAAGGAAAGAGCTTGCTTCCCGCATAGAGCATATCAAAGCGACACTCTAACGGCATTTGGTACGGAAAAGGCATCTCTACGGTACCAAACGGCTTGCGGAGAACATTTGGTACGGAAACAGACGCTCTGTGGTACCAAATGAATTTCAAAGAACATTCGGTAACTGAAACCGGTCTGTCAGTAAAAGAATGAGGAGGGGAACCAAAAAGTCAAAGACTTTGAGGTCATCCCCTCCTCATTCTTTTTCCATAAGCAGGAAAGCCGGCCTCGGATAAAGCCTCGGCCGTCCCGAATCAATTACCTCTTGGCCATCTGGGCATCAAGGAAAAGATAGCCTGCCTGACCTGCCTTTCTGATTTTGTCAAGTACGGATGCAGCAGTAGCCTCCTCTTCAACCTGCTCACGTATAAAGCCCCAGAGGAAATCCTGAGTAGGCTTGTCCTTTTCTGCAGAAGCCACATCAGTAAGGTCGTTTATCAGCTGTGAAACATGGCATTCATGCTCATAAACATGCTTGAAAACCTCCTCGAGACTGCCCCAGCCTGCAGGAACAACATCTATCATACTGACTTCAGCTGTACCGCCTCTCTTCACAAGATACTGTGCAAGTTCGATTGCATGTGCTCTTTCTTCCTCTGACTGCTTCTGCATCCAGTGAGCGAAGCCGTCCCATCCTTCTTTTGCAAGGTAGAAGGACATCTGAAGATAAAGGTTTGAAGACCAAAGCTCAGCAGTGATCTGATCATTGAAAGCTTTCTGAAGTTTTTCTGTAATCATAATATATATAATTTAAAACGTTCTGTTCCAGTATGACTGACATTCTGACACTAAGAACAGAGAAGACAGTCGGACAGGAACAGTGCAATATCAGTGCCGAACTATTTTATTTTTATACTGTTCAGCAAATCAAGCTTGCCGTCTGCTATAAGTTTGAGAATCAACTCTCCAAACAGAGTATTCTGCCATGCAAACCACTCTCGCGTAAATTTGGACGGATCATCCTTATGGAAGGACTCATGCATAAAGCCTGTACCGGCATCTGTCGTCATAAGCGTTTCTATACACCACTTGATTTCCTTGTCACTCTGTGATGTAAAGGCTTTCATCATTATACTCATCGGCCAGACCATATCATAACCTACATGCGGGCCGCCTATACCCTCTCCTGCTGTACCCTTAAAGAAATAAGGGTTATACTCGCTCCATACGAAACGGCGGGTATTCTGATAAATCGGGTCATTGATATCAACATCTCCGAGATAAGCCATTGACAGAAGGCTCGGAGCATTGGAATCATCCATCAGATAAGAATTACCGAAACCGTCAACTTCAAACGCATAAATCTTTCCGAACTTAGGATGCTCTACTATAGCATATTTCTTCAATGCCTTCTCCACTTCATCTGCAAGAGCCTTGCACTCTTTGGCAAGAGCCTTGTTGCCGTTTACCTCGACGAGAATCTCGGCAGCCTTACGTAGTGATGTTACGGCAAAGAAGTTGGACGGTACAAGAAAGTCAAAAGTCGTGGCATCATCCGAAGGTCTGAATGAAGAAACGATAAGACCTACCGGATTGACAGGATTGCCATAGCCGCTGCAGCACTTCGTATCCAGCTGGCGGGCTGTAGTCCTCATAAAACTGTACGGGCCGAGACCATCCTTGCGCTGCTGCTCCCTAAGGGTCTTCAGTATGTTTGATATAGCTTTTTCCCATACTTCTCCGAATACCGAAGTATCACCAGTCACTTTCCAGTACTCATACGCAAGACGGATAGGGTAGCAATGTGAATCTATTTCCCACTTGCGCTCATGGACATTGGGGTTCATGTCTGTAAAGTCCGACATCCACTCGCCGCCTGTAGGACCGTCATTGAAAGCATTGGCATAAGGGTCAATGTTAATCAGTTTGAACTGTCTGTTAATGACACCGGCAAGCATGCGGCGCAATTCTTCGTCTTCATTTGCCAGCTGGACATATGGCCATACCTGAGCACCTGAATCGCGAAGCCACATGGCATGGATATCTCCGGTATAGACGAATGTATCATCCATTCCGTCCTGCTCATCCTTGCGGAAATGAACTGTCGTATCCAAGGTATTTGGGAAACAGTTTGCAAACATCCATGCAAGCCGGGGATTAGTCAGTAGAGACTGGACCTCATAGATTTTCTTTTCAACTGCCTCTGAACGGAAAAGTCTGTTTTCCTCCTCCGGTCTCTGGCATTTGTATTCCTGCGCTGAAAGCGCAATGGTCGAAGCGACGCTCAAACCAAACACTGTAGTAAGTAACCTGTTCATAATCTTTTTAAATAATTCTTGTTAAGTCTCGAATAAATTAAATTTTCCAAAAATACCTCATAAAATCTATACTGGCAAAAATTTAATCAAATTCTTACTTATCTATTTATCACATTGTAAATTATCGTAATACCAGCATAAATTTCCTTCATCATATTGGAAGCGGCCATAATGCTGCAAGCTCCTTAATTATTATTGACAGGATTAGAGATAGTCATTACATCATCCCTGTCCACTTGCTCCGGATAAACTATCAAAAGGCTGTTGTTTGCAAAATTCTTGTTCAGGAGAGCCGGCAGCCTGTCAAAAGCCAGATCGTATGAAATGGAACCGCTTCTGGCACTTACCACCACTACCAGTTGCTCCGACCGTACTTTCATATCCATTCTGTCAGCAAAAGGCCTTTTTTCCTCTTCTATAATCTCCACAAGCGTAGCATGCTCAGACTTGGATATTATTTTTTTAAGACTGGCAGCAGAAGAAGCATCAGCAGCAAACCTTATCCTGCACCCAAGCTGACCTGCCATACGAAGTACCTGGTTAACCCATCTGGCAAAACCTGTTTCATACTCTGCGTGCTGCGGAACAATCACCTGAATTCCTTTAAGTGTATTTACCGGAACCATCAGTCTGGCTACCATAACCTCCCTGTAAGTACCTTTAAGAAGATTGCCAGTAAGGCTTCCGAAAAACGAATCCAGGAAATTGCTCTTCTGATGCAGACCGATTACAAGGTCAGTAGCCCCATACTCTTTTATAGTATGCACTATACCCGAAGCAATATTCATATCATAACGGCATACCATATCCGTCTTCACATCCGCAGCAGAGGCTATCATAGCCGCCTTTTCCAGACTTCGCCGTCCCGAAGACTCTCCGGCATCGGCATTGGCTCCGTCATTGATTACATTCAGAGCGATTATGCCATCCTTACTTTTGGGATTTTTTATAACAAGGGCCATATTGACCAGATTCTCAATTGTTTCAGGGTTGGCTACAGGTATCAGAATCCGCTCCTTGCCTCCTGTCTCCTCTTTTTCATGAGGCAATGTACTTTCCGCCAGTGCAAACTTCCTTGCAGCCTTTTCGGTCATGATAGTACTTATGACACATGTGAACAATATCATCACTACCGTACCATTCAGGACATTGTCATTCAAAAGTCTCTCTCCGTTTTCAAGTATGATTTCATGACCTATCAGGACAGCCGCCAGAGTAGCCGCAGCCTGAGCGTTGCTGAGTCCGAATATCATCATCCTTTCGTTTCCTGACATACGGTATATCTTCTGCGTGAAAAAGGCCGCCAGCCATTTGCTCAAAGTAGCCGCAACTGTCATCACAACAGCCACTTTCAGAGCCTCTCCCCCGGCAAACAGTGACTTCACGTCTATTATCATTCCGACACCTATAAGGAAATACGGGATAAACAGCGCATTTCCCACAAACTCCAGTCTGTTCATAAGCGGAGACACCTTCGGGACAAGAGGATTGAGAACCATTCCGACAAGGAATGCACCGAGAATACCCTCCATACCTGCCATGGACATAAGGCCTCCGCCGAGAAATACCATAGCAAGGACGAATATGAACTGCATCACGGCATCTTCATATTTTCTGAAAAACCAGCGTCCTACCATAGGAAGAAGGAAAACGGTAGCAAGTGTTAGGATTGTTACCTTAATAGCAAAAGAAATCCAATACGCACTGCCTGTCGAACCCTTGTACATACCGCTGATGACAGCCAGGACTATAAGAGCAAGCGTTACAGTCACGGCAGTTCCACCGATGGAGATAGTAACACTACGCTGCCTGGCAAGCCCGTAACGGCTTACAATCGGGTACGCTATAAGAGTATGGGAGGCATACATACTTGCCAGAAGTGTCGCGGAAACCAGACTCTGCCCAAGCAGGCTGATACCGCTCCAGATTCCTATCCCCATAGGGATGAAGAAAGTGAGAAGTCCGAAGACAAGTCCTTTTACCTTGTTCTTCCTGAAATCCTCCATATCCATCTCGAGGCCGGCAAGGAACATTATATAATAAAGTCCTACCTGGCCGAAAAGCTCGAAGCTGCTGTCGCGCTCAAGGATGTTGAAACCATGCTCACCTATCAGGACTCCGGCCAGAATCATGCCTATTATATGAGGTATCTTCAACTTGCCCAGAACAATCGGGGCAAACAGAATAATTATCATTACAATGAAAAAAATCCAGACAGGGGCCGTAACAGGCAGGTCTAGGGCAAAAGTCAAAAGTCTGTTCATAACTGTAAGAAAAAACCGGACGCCACAAGACATCCATAATTGGGCAAATTTAACATATAATTCCTATTTTTGCAGCCCAAAACGACATACAAAATGACGACCAGACACAATTTTCTCCTGACAGCTTTTGCCGTCTCAATGACGGCCTTTATGCTTTTAAGCACACATATTACTGAGGCTCAAACACTTAAAACAGGAACATTCAACATAAGAAATGAAAATAATGGAGACAAGGAAAGAGGAAACGGATGGGATACGCGCTATCCGTGGATATGCTCTTTCATAGAGTTTGAAGACCTGGATATATTCGGGGCACAGGAAGTCCTATACGGACAAAATCAGGACATGACAGAAAGCCTCGAAGGATACGGATGCATCTATGCAGGAAGGGATAACGGAAACACAAAAGGCGAAGGCTCCCCTATTTTCTATAAAGAAGAACGGCTCAGGCTCTTGGAGAGCGGATGGTTCTGGCTTTCCGAGACTCCGGATGTACCGTCCAAAGGCTGGGATGCAGCACTTCCGCGCATCTGCACCTGGGGACATTTCAAAGACAGGGAAAGCGGCAGGAAATTCTGGTTCTTCAACCTTCACATGGACCATATAGGAGTCAGGGCCAGGGCTGAAGGAGCCAGACTGGTAGTACAAAGGATAAAGGAATGGTGCGGCAAAGGCGAAAAGGTCTTCCTCACAGGAGATTTCAATGTAGATCAGAACAACGAAATATACACCACTTTTACGGAATCCGGGATTCTGTCAGACTCATATACGGTTTCAGAGAAGAAATATGCCCCTTGCGGCACCGCCAATTCATTCAATCCAAATGCATTTACAGAGAGCCGCATCGACCATGTGTTCGTATCTCCGGATATCAGGGTGCTCAACTATGGAGTACTTACAGAGACTTACCGAAGAATGTCAGAACCGGAATCTGAAGGTTACAAATCCGGAGCTTTTCCCAAGGAAATCACCCTCCACAAATACGAAGCAAGGACTCTTTCCGACCATTTCCCGGTAATTGTCAGAGTCGTTCTATAATAACTGCTTTCTGTGGATTTTACATTGCTTGAATTACTGCTTCAAAATGAATAAAATAAAAGAAATACTCACCATAGGTCTGCCGATAATGCTGGGACAGGCATGTGTCGTGATACTCAGTTTTGCAGACAATATAATGATCGGATGGCACGGAGTAGGCGAACTGGCTGCCGCCTCATTCGTAAACGGAATCCTGAACCTGTTTATTTTCACTGAACTGGGATTTGCATGCGGAATGACCCCCGTGGTAGGGGCTCAGTTCGGCAACGGAGATATAGCCGGAATAGGTAAGACACTGAAAAACAGCATCGTGCTTAACACTGTCATAGGAATAGTATCCCTGTTCCTGATGGGACTGATTTATATATTCCTGGACAAATTCGGTCAGGACGAGGCTCTGCTTCCCCTTATAAGGCCGTATTATGTCATAGTAGGAATCTCCACTCTTTTCGCCTTAGGATTCAACACTTTGAAACAGTTTACCGACGGGGTGTGCCAGCCAGTGGTATCGATGGCCCTGCTTATGGGAGGAAACCTCCTCAACATCCTCGGCAACTGGGTGCTTATCTACGGCAAGGCCGGCTTTCCTGAACTGGGACTCCTCGGAGCAGGACTCAGCACATTGATAGCCAGAATAATAATGTTTGCTGTATTCCTCATCTACATAATGAGAGCCAAGAGGTTCAGAAAATATGCGGAAGCATTCCGCAAGTCGCTTGTCTCCAGACCTAAAATCAGAAGGCTGTTCAACATGGGATATCCTCTGGCTTTGCAGACGGGAATGGAGACTTCCACCTTTTCCATCAGTGCAGTAATGATGGGATGGCTCGGAGCCACGACCCTTGCCGCTCACCAGGTGACCATAACCATCTCGCAGATATGCTTTCTGATGATGATGGGACTGACATCGGCGGTTTCCATTCTGGTAAGCAACGCCTATGGCCGGAATGATTTCAAAAGTGTGAAAGAGTATACATCCAAAGGATGGTTCATGACTTTAGGGGTTTCGGCATTCTTCTGCATCTTCATCTATATATTCAGATACAGCATAGTGGGTATGTTCACTGACTCCGCAGAGGTTTCCGCCATCGCAGTCTCTCTGCTTTTCGTCCTGTTCACCTATCAGTTCGGAGACGGACTGCAGTTGTGCTTCAGCAATGCTCTTAGGGGAATACAGGATGTGAAGCCGATTATGATTATGGCTTTCATAAGCTATTATCTCATTGCGATTCCTGCCGCATATCTGCTCGGCTTCAAGACAGAACTCGGTGCTACAGGCATCTGGATGGGCTTCCCTATCGGCCTGACCACAGCCGGCATCTTCTACTATATCCGCTTCCGCTCCCGTGTCCGCAGACTCAGCGGCACCGGGAGGCAGGAATAACACATTCTCTGCCATTCAGCACACCCCTGCTTCTTCGCGAAGTCTATTGTATTTTCGTAATCGTAAATTATCTTCTGCGAATTTTGGTAATTAATGCTCTCATTACACAGTCAGACTCCTGACCTGTTCTTCCGTCAGACCGGTTGCATTAACAATCTGCTCTACCGAAAGTCCCATTGACAATAAGTTTCTTGCTATCTCAAACCGGCCTTTTTCAAGTCCTTCAGCAAGACCTTCCTCACGACCTTTGGCTTCACCCTGCTTCTTCGCAAAGTCTATCGTATTTTCGTAATCGTAAAT
>CALADR010000008.1 GCA_937890845.1 uncultured Bacteroidales bacterium
CGAGCCTACAGGTAACCTGGATTCCAAGAACGGCAAGGAAGTCATGGATCTTCTCACTGAGCTGAACACAGAAGGTACAACCATCGTCATGGTAACTCACTCGCAGAAAGACGCCGCCTGCGCACAACGCACTATAAATCTCTTCGACGGAAGGATTGTCAGCGATGTTCGGAACGAACTGTAAACTGCGCAACACATAAATATTGATCGCCGGTGTGAATGACATCCCAAGCCTGGGATCCATACACACCTTAACGGGCCGGAGTACAAGCTCCGGCCCGTTAAAAGGTGCGATAATTCCACCTCATACTCCAAAACAGGAACTATTTACCGGAAACCTATGGCTTTTTAGAAGTTTCTTGAGAAGTTCTTGTTATTTTTGCAAATAAAATTTCAAACATAAAACTGTTCCACAGACAGACATTCCCAAATGGCTAGAAATAAAGGTAAAATACTTGTTGTAGATGACAACGAAGGAATAAGGACAACACTGAATATACTTCTTCCTAAATATTTTGACAATGTACAGCTGATACCTTCTCCTAAGGAGCTGAACACTTGCATACGGGAATTCAGGCCTGATGTCATCCTGCTTGACATGAATTTCTGCACTGATATAAATACCGGAAACGAAGGGCTTTTCTGGCTGTCTGAAATTAAACGCATGAGCGAAGAAACCGAAGTCGTGCTTTTCACTGCTTATGCTGATATCGCACTTGCCGTAGAAGGAATGAAGCGAGGTGCTTTTGATTTCATAACCAAGCCTTGGGAAAACGACAGACTGATTAATATTCTCCAGACAGCTTGCGAACACAGACACAAACAGCAATCAAATATTCCAGGAAGTCCTGGCAGAACCGATACCAGGCCATATTGGGGAGAAAGCATCCAGATGAGGAATATTCACAATATTGTAGAAAAAATCGCACCTACGGATGCCAGCGTTCTGATAACAGGAGAAAACGGAACAGGAAAAGATGTTCTTGCCAAAGAAATCCACAGATTGTCTGACAGGGCATTGAAACCGCTGGTATGCGTAGATGCAGGTGCCATCACAGAAACATTGTTTGAAAGCGAGCTCTTTTCTTTGCAGGGCAGATCAATGGAACTACAGGATCACAGAAACATTGTTTGAAAGCGAGCTCTTCGGACATGTAAAAGGAGCATTCACAGATGCGCATTCAGACAGGACAGGCAAATTCGAAGAGGCAGACGGCGGAACCTTATTCCTGGATGAAATCGGCAATATCCCCCTGCATCTTCAGGCGAAACTACTAAGAGCTCTGCAAAACAGAGCTATAGTAAAGGTAGGAGACAATAAACCCGTCCCTATAGACATACGTCTTATCTGCGCCACCAATAAGGATCTTCCACAGATGGTACGCGACGGACGTTTCAGAGAAGACCTGTACTACAGGATAAACACAATGCACATACAGCTTCCTCCCCTAAGACAGAGAACAGATGAAATAATCCCTTTGTCTGAAATCTTCATAAGCAGATTCGCCCAAAAATACCGAAGGAATGTCACCGGCATAGACGAATCGGCAAAGTCTGCCCTACTCGGCCACTGGTGGGGAGGAAATATAAGGGAACTTCAAAACTGCATAGAAAAAGCAGTAATACTGGCAGATAACAATATCCTCACAGCAAGCGGACTTTTTCTTTCTTCTGACGGCCCTGCAACAGGAAGTCTTGACAACACAGACGAGACATTGGACACTACTGAGTCAAAAGCCATAAAAGCGGCAATGGACAAATATAACGGAAACATATCTCTTGTTGCCAAATCATTGGGAATAAGCCGACCTACACTATACGCAAAACTTAAGAAGCACAATATAGGATGAATGCACCGTCTGTCATAATCGTAGCAGCGGTTACAGCTGTCGCTTCCGGCATTCTGGGCGCGACTTTATCCGCACGCAAGATGCATTCCAAAGTACGCTATATGCTGGACGCCCTTGAAGATAAGGAAACAAACTTCCGGTTTGACGAGAAGATAATACTTGCCGGAAGATTTAACCGCACACTGAACAGACTGCGCCGTATTTTCGAAAACGAAACCAAGGAAATCAAAGAGCAGGAGGAATATTTCGCACAGATGCTGAATCATGTAAACACCGGGGTAATTGCAGTCGATTCAGATACCAAAAAGCCAAAAAACAACGGCAAGATTCTGTACTGCAACAAAGCTGCAGAAAATATACTTGCAATTTCTTCTGCAAGTCACCTGAGACAGTTGTCACTTATCGACCCTACTGTATCAGAAGCCTTTGAAAACATCTGTCCTTCCGGCGAAAAACGAGTCAGTTTCTACGATGAACGCGGCCAGAAGACCATTGTACTTAATGCTTCGTCAGCCAGTATAGACAAAAGAGAAATAAAGATCATTACTTTCAATGACATTACTTCAGAGATAATGCATTCTGAAGAAAACTCATGGGACAAGCTCATACGGGTACTTACACATGAAATCATGAATACAGTCACACCTATAGCGTCTCTGAGTGAAATGCTGTCAAAGGAAATAGAAAACGGAATTGATCAGGAGGAACTCAAAAAAGGACTTGAAACCATTTCCGAATCTTCCAAAGGTCTTATCAAATTTGTAAACACTTACAGAAGCCTGACTCGGGTATCACCCCCTGTAAAGAAAGTATTCTACTTCAACGAACTGGCAAAACGCATCATCAGTCTCACACAGGAACAAGCGCCTGATACGACCATTGACTATATTGAGAAATCAGACGACATAATTCTCTATGCCGATGAAAACCAGATCTTCCAGATAATCATAAATCTGG
Organism: uncultured Bacteroidales bacterium; assembly: GCA_937890845.1. Classification (GTDB taxonomy): domain Bacteria; phylum Bacteroidota; class Bacteroidia; order Bacteroidales; family UBA932; genus Cryptobacteroides. The sequence goes on from CALADR010000008.1 coordinate 2,808, forward strand.
TAAAAAATGCAATGCAGGCAAATGCGACAAAAATTGAGATTACCGCAGAAATAGATGAATATGAAAGGGTTGTTGTAAATGTAAGCAACAACGGGAAACCTATCAGTCCAGAAAGCAGAAAAGAAATCTTCGTGCCTTTCTTTACGACTAAACAGGACGGCAGCGGTATAGGTCTGAGTCTGTCTCGCCAGATTATGCGCCTGCACAACGGGACTATGACCCTTTCGCGCAGCGACGAAAAAGCCACCGTATTCACTCTCCGCTTCGGATAATTACTTCTTTACCCTAACTGGTATATTTACCTCGCTGTCCCTGTATACGCCTGATTGCCAGATGGTGTCCTTCTTGTGCAGCTCTTATGTACCATTCAAACGCTTTAAGCAGATCAGGACTTCCTGTCCATCCCTCCTCATAAGCCTCCCCTATCCTGTAATGTGCGTAGGAATCAGTACTTTTAAGATACGCCTCCATAGCTTTTGACAGATCACGCACCACTCCTGAACCTCCTTTGCGGTAAATATCACCAAGATTGGCAGGGGCATAAAGCATATCACCAAGTTCAATGGCTTTCTCGAACCAGAAAACTGC
>CALADR010000009.1 GCA_937890845.1 uncultured Bacteroidales bacterium
TCCTGGCGTGCAAGCACTGACCCGGCCTTGACCCATTGGCCGTTTTCCACAAATACTTCCGAAATGACACCCGGACTGCGGAAATCAAGAGATGCCTTCCTGGAGGCACAGGCCTTTCCATTTGAAACCAGTTCCCTATGGAATGTCTTTCTTTCTACAGGCACGACACTCACCTTATTCACTTTCGGCTCATATTTCAGCTTTCCGTCTGCCTCTGCATTGCTGCTGTCTGCTCCACCGCAACCGGCAATGAAAAGAAGTGCATAGACAGGCATAACACGCGCAAGCCATTTCATATCTGGCATAGTTCTCATTTTAAAAGTTCGTCAAAATCAACTTCAATATCCTTTCCCTTGATAAAATCGAAGAGAGCGAGCTTTCTGAGTGCATAATAATAACCCCAATAGTTGCTCAAATCGAGAATATACTTTTCCGTAGCGGAATCGCACTCACTCTGGGCTGTATTCAAATCAGTAACAGAAGCAGTGCCCCTGCGGAACTTCTCCATAACAAGTGTATAACGCTCTCTCGCTATCGAACTTGCCCTCTCGGAAGCCATACACTGCTGCCTTTGACTGTTGAACTGTCCCACAGCCGTAAATATCTGTCTTCTGAAATCATTCTCGGCCTGAGCTACCTGAGCCGATGTTACAGCTGCACGTGCCTCTGCCTCCTTCACTCTTCCTTTCCCCAGCCCCCAGTCAAATATCGGGATACTGAATGTAATGCCTACAACCTCCTGATCGAGAAGGTTACGGTAAGTCTCCCTGAATGCGGCATCGGAATTGGAAAGTCCGAATTTTGCACTAATGGCAACCGACGCTCCCCTGTCGGCCTTAGCCTTGGCGACCTGAGACTCGGCTGTCAATGTCTTTATCTCGTTTTCAAGACGGAAACTTGAATTTTCCAGAGCTTTCGCAAGGACCAGATCATAGTCCATCCATACATCCGGAAGCGTCCTGTCGGCGACAGTCTCCACTTCTGTCCGTTCATCCAGTCCAAGCAGGGAGTTGAGTTCCATCTGAGCCTCCCTTACTTTTATGGATGACTCATTGATGGAAATACTGTCATTGAGCATACGGAGTTCAAGTTGGAGATACTCATCCCTTGTCACACTTCCAAGCTCCAGCCTTTGAGCCGCAACAGAATGCATCTGAACAGTATTCTGATAATTCGACTCAGCCATTTCGTATTCATAACCGGCAAGCATCAGAGCAAAATAGAGCCTGACTGCCGATGAGGTGACCTCCTCCATCGATTCTATATATACACGCTTTGCATGCTCATACTCTTTCGGAGAGATTTTCTTTTGCCATTTGAAACTGTTATATGCCAGAAGCGGCTGCTCGTAATACAGAGTCACAGGCTGGGCATACCAGGTCTTTCCCCCTCCCGGGCCAAACTGGTCTATACGTGAGAGGTCAGTATAAAGAGAAACTGTACCTCCGGTAAAAGTAATGTTCTGACGGACAGAAAGTCCGAGACTGTTCTGCATATTATAGTTGCTCGTATAGACAAGCTCTCCTGTCTCATAATTCTGCAACTGCCTCAGGGAACGGTCAAATGAAGCAAGATTTCCATACAGATTCAGCGAAGGAAGCCTGCTTGCCTTATAGGACCTGTATGCCCAGTAACTTGACACAAACGAAGACCTGGCTTCCAGCGCAGCCACAGAACTCTCACGCGCCGCAGCAATAGCCTCATCCAATGTCATAGCCCGTTTCGGCCCCCCGAATGCAGAAATGCCGAAAAAGACAGACAAGACTGCCATATATTTCAAGACTCCCATCACAAATAACTTTTTCTATGGTTATGTTTATGGCACCACATAGCTGCAGGCTCTTGAAGTTCCACAAAAACAGATGCTAATTTAACAAAATCTTTCTAAGAATCTGCATCAAAGACTGATTAAAAGTTTCTTAATCCGTGTCATAAATCGTTTCCAGTCAAAACGCCCGTAAGCGTTCTTGGAAAATAAGATACGGGTCGCAACACCTACTATATAATCTTCAGGAACCAGACCGATATACCGGCTGTCCTTCGAATTAAGGACATTGTCTCCTCCGAAGAAATACCAGTTCCCTCTGAACCTGTACTCCTTCACAGGGTTTCCATCCATAAGGACAGTATCCCCATTGACGGTAGGCCTGATACCTGTCTCATACTCTATCTGCATCCCATATAACTTTGCAAATACAGGATCAAGTCTTATAACATCTCCTTTTCCAGGCACATACATAGGACCGAAGTCACGGACTGTCCACCCGAGACTGTCAATAAACGGGAATGCACGGAGATATACGTTCTGCGCGAGCAGTAACGAATCAGGTGTCTCCGACAGGTGACGCTGCAACTCTACACTACCGAAGACCTTCTCAGGACAGCTGCTGTTTCTGTAGTACCCGTCCACAATAGCAATGCTGTCCCCAGGACAGCCGATACAGCGCTTGGCATAAACATAGTTTATCCTGAACTCGATTTTATTCCTTTCACGTCCTTTAGGGTAGTTAAACACGGCTATATCTCCAGGCCTTATATTCCGGAAGCCCGGCATCCGGAAACACTCCATTACAGGATCGGTAAAATCATATTTCAGATAAATACGCGCTCCAATCAGCAGCTTGTTCACCAGTATATGGTCACCTGTCTCAAGTGTCGGACTCATCGACTCCCCTCCAATCCTGAACTGGTCACACACAAACACCGGTAATAATAACAAGAGTAATGAAGTCGCAAGCAATGTTCCTACTGCAAGGATCACCTTTCTCTTCATAACTTAAAAAGCGTTTAAATCTGCAATTGCTTTATTGTATAAATATCTTCGGCATCTTCCACAGAGTGGGCTATAAAATACAGATTTCCGTCATAGACAGACAAAAGATTTCCATATGCGAAAGACCCCATCGTGAAACTCATAATTCTTTCACCGGTTTTTCCTGCAATCCTATAAAGACTGCAAAAACGATTTTCATCTGAGAGCATATCTCCGTCTTTAATATACTTGCCTTCAGATGTCAAGATATAAAACCTATCATCCCGATTGAATAACATCAAGGTATATGAGTTTGCGTATCTATACAACGATTGCTTATTATTATCTAATTCACTGTCTATACTCTCTACCTTAAACGTATCAGAATATAAAGAAGCCACAGGCTCAGAGCCTGCCCTATTACAAGAATATTTCATAACAGACAGCTTGTCCATCGGTAAAAAGTACAAATCTCCATCTTTATAGCATAATGGAGCTGCCGACATCCATCCAAGAAGTATTTTGTGAGCAAATGTCGGGGTTCCAATGCTTTCTGAAACCTCCATTGAAGCCGTATCATAGATTTCTACAATGTGGTCATCTTTTAGTCCAGCTGGATAAATGAAAATACAATCTCTCGCAGGGAGAAAATCCCTAATTGCTGATTTATAAGAATAGTATTTTATGAAATTTCCCTTTATATCATAAACTACAAAACGCATATTCATTGCACTCCAGACATATATCAGATTTCCATCAGTACGCACAATCATCGGCATCAGATATTCTTTATCAGAATTACCGCTTGTTCCTATTTTAAATAGTCTGCGTCCGCTCATATCATACAAATAGACCTGTTCCTCAGTACACAATACAAAAGATTCTTTATCAACTACAGCAAAACTGTTCAATCTTCCAAGTACTTCTTCGTCAGACTTCTGGACAATTCTGCAAATAGTCTCAGAAGGTGCTTCCACTACTGTACTTTCCGGTCTTGAACAAGACCAGAAAGTACATATAAGTAATACCAATATATATTTCAACAGTAAAAACATGGGATTATCAAATACAGTTACTACTTCCTCCCTTTGTACAGTTAAATCCGCCATCCGGTCTATCATATCTATACCAGATATTATCCTCATAGTCTGATTCTGAATTAGTAAGTGCCTCCACATTGGCATTGAAAAGGTCTGACATGGAGTTCTTTTCGTTGTTTACGTAAACAAAAGCCGAAACCGCTGCTGCCGCGAGCATTGCTCCTGCTGCAAGTAGAAGTTTTTTCTTCATAACTTAAATTTTTAAATGTAGTATAATATTGATGCGTAAAAAACATTTGACTCTCGAACAATTAGATCGAGGAAATATTCTCTGAAATATCATATAGACGCAAAATATTTAACTCATCGGAATATTTATTATCTAAATTTCCAGAGTGCCCTTTATCTAATACTGAATTTCTATGTGACATACATGTTATAAAATATTTATCACTTACACCAATAGGATATTCCAAAATAGAATCTGAGGCACATTCAGAATATGTGTAAAATGGGTTTTCTACTTCTCGAAATGATACTGTTTTGTGTTGCTTATTTAATACGAATATATTCTCTTTACCGAATCTATACAACATCCCATAAACTTTATCTGACATTTCTGTATAATACTGTAAAAGTGTAATATACGAAGAGTAATGACTGAGATTTTTACTGAGATTTGTTCTAAACTTCTTAGGAACCGAATTTTTTCCAAAATCGAAAAAAATTCGGTTTAAGTAGCCTTTATCTATTTTATATGCATAATCGGTAACTGTGCGATGGTAATATCTACCACCATCAGATACCGATATAAGAGGCAGACTTATTACCTCATCTAGTGAAACAGGGGCATCATAATATGCCAACACAGACATCTCTTTAAAATCGTGTGATGAGCTGACAAGTTCGGCATCTTCAAATTTCCCTGAATTGAATGGAGACAAGGATAATAAAAATCCACCATCTGGCAGAACTGAAATTTGATCAACTGCCACTTGTAAATTATATTGCCGACAAAATTTAAATTCCTTATCATATTCATTAACTATTGAACGACTACAGTCCAATGTATATATATGTCCTGATGAATCAATACAAAAGTCATCCAAATGGATGTATTCTCC
>CALADR010000010.1 GCA_937890845.1 uncultured Bacteroidales bacterium
CTCCGAGCAGCTGAGGTATTACAAAGAACTTGTCAATTCTCAGGATACCGGTAAGATAAACTTTGAAAAGGACAACGGAGGGTTCACATACACTCCTGCTACAATTGCAAAAATCAGCAACAATAAGCAGCATAACTACCTTATACTCGACAAAGGTTACGACGACGGTATCAGACAGCAAGCCGGAATCATAACATCCAATGGCGTGATAGGGATTATCGATGCCGTAAGCAAGAACTACTCATATGCCCTTTCTTTCAAGAACTCTGGCATAACAGTAAGCGCCAGAATCGGGAGAGAGGGCCCCGTGGGAATTCTCCAGTGGGACGGGACGAGCAACAAAGGCGCATTGCTGAACGAGATACCACACCATATAGACTTTCATCCTGGAGACACTGTCTATACAAGCGGCTTTTCTTCTGTATTTCCAAGAGACATACCAATCGGAACGACACAGACAGCCAGACTTGTCAACGGTGCCACCTATGAAATCAAGGTAAGCCTGTTTACTGATTTCAAGGCTCTGAAATACGTCACAATTGTACAAAATGAAGGAAAGGATGAAATCAGAGAACTGGTTTCAGGTCAGAAGTAAAACCATGTTAGAATGAAGACAGTACAACATTTCAGCATATTGTATATATTGCTTGTCATAGCACAGGCGATAATCTGCAATTATTTCAGACTAGGGCCATACATATCCCTGTCCCTGCTGCCGGTACTGATTCTCTGCCTCCCTGTCCGCAAAAGCACTTCTCTCACTATGATAATTGCATTTGTTACCGGACTGGGAGTGGATTTTCTCTCTGAGGGGCTTCTGGGACTGAACACTTTGGCACTGCTGCCCGTAGCACTTTTGAAAAAACCGGTTGTCAGGATTACAATGGGGGCAGAGGCTTTTGAAAAGGACGAGCCTTTCAATCTGAGATATGAAGGATTCGGGAAAATTTTCCTGGCCGTCATTCTGGTACAGTCGGTTTTCCTAATTATGTACATAACAGCTGACGGAGCAGGTATCAGGCCTTTCTGGTTCAACTTATCAAGGTTTGCGGCATCATTGTTATGCAACTCCATATTCTCAATGCTGGCAATCCATTTGCTGAACTACGAAGAACGGCGTTAGAGGAGGAGGGGCAATGAAACTGGATAAAAAAAACAAACTGCTTCTTGGCCTTTCTGTAGCGGCATTGATATTATTGACAAAACTGTTTGTCATACAGATAATTGACGACAAATATAAGATTGATGCGTCAAATAACTCCATGGTCTATTCCACCATATATCCGACAAGAGGGATAATTTACGACAGGGATGGAAAAATACTTGTCGACAACAAAGTGGCATACGACATAATGGTGACACCGAAGGAAGTATCAGCCTTCGATACGCTGTCTCTGTGCGACGCCCTGGAAATCCAGCCCGAATTTGTAAGGGAGAAAATGAAGGAATACTACAGGAACCGCAGAAAAATCGGCCATCAGTCAGTCGTATTTCTAAAACAGCTTCCACCTGAAAGATATATGAAGTTTGCCGAACTTGCATACAAATTCCCTGGATTCAAGGGACTGGCGAGAAGCACAAGACAGTATCCGTACAATGCAGGAGGAAACCTTTTAGGTTATGTCTCAGAAGTTGACCAACGGTATATCGAGCGGCACAAGGGAGAGTACAAGCCTGGAGACTACGCAGGACAGACAGGAATAGAAGCGACCTGCGAACAGTATCTCAAAGGAGAAAAAGGCTACAAAATATATCTCAGGGATTCCAGAAACAGGATTGAGTCATCTTACCAGAACGGCGAAATGGACAAAGAAGCAGTTCCGGGAAAAGACATTATAACGACTATAGATGCCGAACTCCAGCATTACGGGCAGGCCCTCATGCAGAATAAAGTCGGAAGTCTGGTAGCGATCGAACCCTCTACAGGCGAAATTCTCACCCTCGTTTCCAGTCCCGGAATCGATGTTGAAATGCTGGATAACATAGGAAAATACTATGGAGAGATAGCATCAAACCCTTACAAGCCTATGTTCAACAGGGCTGTACAGGCCTCATATCCTCCAGGTTCTGTATTCAAAATCGTTAATGCGCTGATAGGCCTTCAGGAGGGCGTCGTAAGTCCGGGAACAAGATATCCCTGCAGTATGGGTTACAGCTATGGAAACAGAAAAATGGGATGCCACAGCCACAGGACACCGTTGAACATGGAGGAATCCATCATGATGTCCTGCAATGCATATTACTGCTATGTTTTCCGCGACATTCTGGAAAAGTCCGGAACTAAAAGTATTGACAAGGCACTCGAAAAATGGGACGAATATGTATATAGCTTCGGCTTCGGAAAAAAACTTGGAAGTGACTTTCCGGCCGAGCTTGGAGGAGATATTCCTCAGCCAAAACTGTATGACAGAATGTACGGGAAAGGCAGATGGAAAGCAACGAACATCCTTTCTCTGTCCATCGGACAGGGAGAAATCGGTTGTACGCCTCTACATCTTGCCAACCTTTGTGCCACTGTAGCAAACCGCGGATTCTATTACATCCCTCATATTATCAAAGACTCAGATGGTGTGAAAATAGACCGGAAATACCACGAGAAACAATATACAATGGTTGACACCTCATATTTCAAGACTGTGGTAAACGGTATGTTCCGGGCGGTGAACAGCGGCTTCGGTTCCGGAGGAACAGCTTCAGTAGCAGAGGTAAAAGGTCTTGATATATGCGGAAAAACAGGAACAGCACAGAATCCGCATGGGGATGACAACTCCGTCTTCATTTGCTTTGCTCCGAAAGACAATCCTAAAATTGCTGTGGCGGCATATATCGAGAACGGCTCATTTGGAGCAAGATGGGCGGCGCCTATAGCATCTCTCCTGACCGAAATGTACCTGTCAGGAGAAATATCCGATAGCCGCAAACCTCTGGAACAACGGGTACTTGAAGGGAACCTTATGGACAAGGTAAAAGTCAGGAAATAGAAAGAAACATATGAACAAATACATCGGCAGAAGTTTTATAAAAACTGTGGACTGGAGTCTTATATTTGTCTATCTTTTACTTATAATAATCGGATGGGTAAATATTTATGCTTCAATCCATTCCTCGGAACCATCCTCCGTCTTTGATTTCAGTTTCAGAAGCGGAAAACAGTTCGTGTGGATACTCTCGGCCCTGGGAATAGCAGGAACTATACTATTGGTAATTAATCCTCGGGCATGGGAAAGTCTGTCCGTTCCGATATACATACTTACAATACTGCTTCTACTCGCGGTAATATTTCTGGGAGTGGAGGTCAAGGGATCAAAGTCATGGTTTGAATTCGGACCGGTAAGGTTCCAGCCTGCAGAAATATCTAAAATATCGACATCTCTCTTCCTTGCTACTGTAATGAGCCAGACCGGATTCAGGCTCAGGAATTTCAGGAACTTTGTTTCCACTGCCCTGATAATCCTTCTGCCAATGCTCATCATTATAGCACAGAGTGAAACAGGTTCTGCTCTAGTATATGTGGGATTCGTATTCATGCTATACAGGGAAGGTCTGTCAGGATGGCTTCTGTTTATGATAGGCATGGTGATACTGCTTTTCATCCTGACACTTACCGCATCGCCATACACGTCTCTGCTTGTCCTGACCGGAGTCGTAACGCTGTGCTGCGCAATGGATTCCGGTAATCTGAAAAAATGGGCTGTAATAATGATTCCGCTTATTGTCTTGATGGGATTTGCCCCGACATTGGCTGAAAAAATTTCATCCATGACTGACAATCCGGAAAAAACAGCAAGAATATTGAACCCTCTTTATCTTTTCTACATAATTGCAGCAGCAGGCATTCCCTACTATGCATACCGTGCCTTCAGAGAAAGAAGTTCATTCAAATGGATAAGTATCCTTACTTTTATTGCTGGAATATTGCTTGTATTCTCTGTTGATTTCATATTTGACGATGTTTTGCAAGATCACCAGCGAAAACGCATTGAAGTACTTTTAGGCATGAAGGAAGATCCTTCTGGAGTAGGATACAACGTCAATCAGTCCATGATAGCCATAGGATCGGGAGGATTTGCCGGAAAAGGATTCCTCAACGGGACTCAGACTACATACGGATTTGTTCCTGAACAAAGTACTGATTTCATTTTCTGTACTATAGGCGAAGAATGGGGATTCATAGGTTCCGCCATTGTAATCCTGCTGTATGTTTTCCTCATCTGGAGAATAATATCTGATGCCGAACGCAGCCGGGAGGCATTTACACGAATCTACGGTTACTGTGTTGCAAGCTGCATATTTATGCATTTGTTTATAAATATCGGTATGACGATAGGTATAATGCCAGTCATCGGCATTCCTCTTCCTCTTTTAAGCTATGGAGGATCATCACTATGGGCTTTTACAGCAATGCTGTTCATTTTCATAGCTTTGGATAGAAATGAAAAACGTTACTTCTAGATAATACATATAAATTTGTCGTAAAGTTCTAACAACGTCCTATCCGCTCCGTTTTTCAAAATAATTTGCTTAAACGGATAATCTGCAATATTTTTGCATTGTTTTGGGTCACCGGAACACTATAAAGAAAATAAACCTATTAAATTTTATAAGAATGGGACTTCTTGACGGAAAAACAGCTCTTGTCACAGGTGCGGCAAGAGGAATCGGAAAGGCTATTGCCTTGAAATTCGCTTCAGAAGGAGCCAATGTAGCCTTCACAGACCTTGCAATCAACGAAGCTGCTGAACAGACTCTCAAAGAACTCGAAGCATTCGGAGTAAAGGCCAAGGCCTACGCATCAAACGCTGCAAATTTTGATGAGACACATACTGTCGTTGATGAAATAGTAAAAGATTTCGGACGCATTGACATCCTGGTTAACAATGCAGGTATCACTAAAGACGGACTGATGATGAGAATGAGCGAGGCTCAGTGGGATGCTGTCCTTACTGTCAACCTCAAATCTGCCTTCAACTTCATACATGCCGTAACTCCTGTAATGGCAAAGCAAAGAGAAGGAAGCATCATCAACATGTCTTCTGTAGTAGGCGTTTCAGGAAACGCAGGTCAGTGTAACTACTCTGCATCAAAGGCAGGTATGATCGGCCTTGCAAAATCAATTGCAAAGGAAATGGGTCCTCGCGGAATCCGCGCGAACTGCATTGCTCCGGGCTTCATCATTACAGATATGACCAATGCACTTTCAGATAAAGTTCGCGAAGAGTGGGCAAAACAGATTCCTCTCA
>CALADR010000011.1 GCA_937890845.1 uncultured Bacteroidales bacterium
GATCGACAGTCGCGACATATGCCAATGTTCATGATGAACTCCGAAAGGCATATGCAAAAACTCCAGATGCAAAAAGGCACGAATGGAAAAGCGGTGACTTTTCATATAATACAGGACGTCTCCGCTGCCCTGTATGTGACGGAACAGGGACTGTCAGCCTTGATGTACAGTTCCTTCCTGATGTCAGTATACCATGTCCCGAATGTCGCGGATCAAGATATTCAAAAACTGCAAACCTTATAAAGAGGGAAAATGAGGGAGGAGAGGCACACTCTCTTCCGGAAATAATGGATATGGATGTCTCAGATGCGATCGAAGCCTGTTTCGATCTGAAGAATGTCAGAGAAAGATTACAAGTCCTGCAGAATCTTGGATTAGGCTACCTTACTCTTGGAGAGGAAACTCCTGGGCTATCTGGCGGAGAAGCCCAGAGGCTGAAACTTGCAAGCGAAATGGGACGCGGACAGGAGAACAGCATTTTTGTTTTTGATGAGCCCACAATCGGACTGCACCCATCAGATGTAAGGACTCTATTAAATGTATTTCAACAGCTTATCGACAAAGGCGCTACTGTAATAGTAATCGAACACGATTTGGATGTCATACGCAATGCCGACTACATAATAGACATGGGTCCGGGCGGCGGAGAATCAGGAGGACAAGTAGTTGCAACCGGAAGTCCAGACCAAATAAGAAAAACACCGGAAAGTATTACCGGAAGATACATTTAGATATACAGCTATGCTGAAAAACCTCAGACTGATTATTTGTGATTGCTGACAAAAAGGTTATCTTTGCAAAGTTCCGGTTATATGTTGTCATTGACCAGGAATACAGAGACAAGTTGCCACAAAGACACTGACCCTATACATTACATTAAATATATACACTTAATTACTGACAAAATGAAAATAGCAGTACCTACACGAAACGGTGTGGTTGACGACCATTTCGGCCATTGTGACCACTATACCATATTTACTGTCGAAGACAGGCAAATCACCAAGATAGAAGAACTTCCGTCTCCACAGGGATGCGGATGCAAGTCAGGGATAGCAGCCGAACTTCAAAATATAGGAGTAGAAGTCATGCTTGCCGGCTCAATGGGAGACGGAGCCAAAAACAAACTTGAATCCCATAATATAAAAGTCGTAAGAGGTTGCGGCGGACCTGTAGGAGTCGTCGTAGGAGGCTACCTTGCCGGTGCAATACGTGACTCCGGCATCGGATGCGAAAGCCACCATGACGGAGAGCATCAGTGCGGGCACGGAGAACACTCTCATGAATGCCATAACAAATAATCATATTGTACAACTCCCTAATATTCCTATATACTGATTATGGAAAATGAAAAAGGATTGAGCATAGATCTCAAACAGGAAGTAGCCAAAGGCTCATACTCAAACCTGGCCATCATAACTCATTCTCACAGCGAATTCATAATAGACTTTGCATCAATGCTCCCAGGGCTTCCGAAACCTGAGTGACCAACAGGATAATAATGACTCCTGAACATGCAAAACGACTCTTCCTCGCACTGCAGGACAACATAAACAAATACGAAACACAGAACGGTCCTATAACATTCGGAGACACCACCAGAAGTACCTTTCCGATGGGTGGACTGGGAGGAAACAACGGAGCGATGTCATGAAAGAGAAACAACAGTTTGATACAGCACTATGCAGCATAAAGGCTTTTGTCTTCGATGTTGACGGCGTGCTTACCGACGGAGGAATTTTCGCAAACCTTGACGGGGAATTATTCCGCACTTTTGATTCCAAGGACGGATTCGGACTAAGAATGGCATCAATGAAAGGATATCACCTGGGAATAATTACCGGAGGCCGCTCAGAAAGTATCCGCAAGCGTTTTCTGACTTGCGGAGTAAAGCAGGAAGACGTATATTTGGGCTCAAGGGACAAAATCAGTGATTTTGAAGACTTCTGCAAAAGGCACTCTCTAAAGCCCGAAGAAATAATGTATTTCGGAGACGATGTGCCGGATGCTCCTGTAATGAGAGCATGCGGAATAGGAGTTTGTCCTGCCGATGCTGTTCCTGATGTAAAAGCAATTGCGGATTATATTTCACCTTACCCTGGCGGGAAAGGCTGCGCAAGATTTGCAATCGAAATGGTAATGAAACTGCATGGCACATGGGAGCTGGATGTACAGCAATATAAAAAACAGTTCTGATATAGTATTTTGACAAGTCTCAGGACATTATTCAAATCAACGTGAAAAAGCGAATAATTTTAGGCAGCAGCTCTCCGAGACGCAAGGAAATAATGGAAAGCCTTGGCTTTGATTTTGAGGTAGATACACAAAACTACTTCAATGAAGCCTTCAGCCAAGACACTCCTCACGAAGATATTCCTGCACTTATGTCTGAGGGCAAGTCAGACGGATTCCACAGGCCACTGGAAGAGAATGAGGTCCTTGTAACATCCGACACTATGGTATTGTGCGGTGACTGCATTATGGGCAAGCCACACGACAGAAATGAGGCTATACACATGCTGCATCAGCTTTCCGGACGGGCCCATAAGGTTATAACAGCAGTTACAATCAGAGACCGCCATGAAAGGGAAACATTTTCAGATACTGCCTATGTGCACTTCAAAGAGTTGACAGACAATGAAATATAATATTATGTCGACACATA
>CALADR010000012.1 GCA_937890845.1 uncultured Bacteroidales bacterium
GGCATCAAACGAAGCTTTCAATGTGGCTGAAAGACCTGCTGTAAGCCATGAGAAATCATGCTTGACAGCTACCAGAGACTGAGCGTTGTTATAGAAATTCTGCTTGTATCCAGTCTGAGTCAATTCCGTATAAGGGTTGTTTCCCTGCTTGTCTCCCGGACCTGCAAACTTGCCGTTTGAATATACCATAGGGAACATGATTGCAGGAGTCTGCAATGCATAGGCCCAAATGTTTTCAGAACCTACTCCTCCTTGATTTTTTTGTTCAAAAGTAGTGGCCAGATTTAGTGTAAGACTTGTATGCTTAGTGATATTTACATCCAGATTTGCCCTGAAATTGAACTTGCGGAAATAAGTACCAGTATTGTAGTTAAGCATAGGATCCTTGGAGAACAAGCCGTTTTCATTATAAAATCCGCCTGAGACATAATACTTTACTGTATTGGTTCCTCCGCTTACGTTGATATTGGCTCTGGTATTGTTGCTGACTTTCCTGAAGATGCTACCTATCCAGTCAACATTCGGATAAAGGTCCGGATCCTCTCCTGTGCGCACTTTTCTCACAAACTCATCATCATAATAAGCATAGCCTGCTGCATCATTGTACATCTCCATATACTGGAAAGCATCTGCCATCTCCGGAACTTTTGTCGGAGAAACAATACCACTCTCCACTTTAACTGTAACTGTAGGCTTTCCCTCTTTTCCGCTTCGTGTAGTGATAAGAACCACTCCATTGGCACCACGTACACCATATACAGCAGTCGCGGCCGCATCCTTAAGTACCGAAAACTCTTTTATGTCCTCAACATCCACCAGGTCAATATCACGTTCTATACCATCTACCAGAATAAGTGGTGAAGCATTGGCCCCGAATGTGGAAATACCCCTGATCCAGAAATCAGAACCTTCACCAGGTTCTCCGCTACGCTGAACACTGATAACTCCGGAAAGGCGGCCCGCAAGCGAATTGGATATTTTTGATACAGGGACCTTCATAGTCTCCGGATTTATGGTAGTAATAGCACCTACTATACTTGCCCTCTTCTGATGTCCATAACCAATGGCCACAGCCTCATCCAGCTGTGTATTATCAGGTTCCATGCTTATTTTAACATTCTGAACACCTTTTTTAACAGGTATATCCTGATTGACATATCCAATTGAAGAAACGGACACATAGCCGTAATTTCCGGTAAACGACAGACTGAAGTGTCCGTCAAGATCAGCAGTAATGCCAATAGGAGTATCTTTAACCCAGATTGCAGCTCCTATTACAGGCTCTCCTGTAACAGCATCTACAACTACTCCGGATACCTCTGTTTTCTCCTCTGAGACTGATGTTTCCGATTTAGTCTTTTCCGCCGATTTGGTAATTGCTATTATATTGCCTCTGATTTCATATTTTAGAGGCGGACGGGCGATTTTATCCAATACATTTTTGACTGAAGTGTCTTTAAAATCAGCGGTGACTGCCGATGCTGACTTCAAATCCTCTTTTTCATAAATAAAAGACAATCCTGTCTGACGTTCCAGTTCCTTTACTACTTCCGTCAGAGCTGCGTTCCTGAAAGATTTGGTTATAGTCTGGGCATAGGAACTATATTCCATAACCAGACATAACAGCAAAGCGAACGCTGATTTCAACAAGCTGTTTCTATTCATTTGCTGACTGTGTTAATTTGGGTTAATAGTTTATATGTTTGAAAAATCCCTGTTCAGAATTTATATTTCCTTCACAGTGATAATGTTGCAGTTTCTTTCGTATTTTATTGGAATCATGACAGATACGGCATCAAGAACGTCTTCTATTGAATCCTTGTCACTAAGTATGATTCTGAAAATCCTGTTACCGTATTTTTCCTGTCTGTAATCTATCTCGACACCATAAATCATTTCAAGACGGGAGAAAAGTCTGGCTACGGAAATTTCAGGATAGTCAAGCCGCATCTCTACCCAATCTACATACCGGCTCAAATCAGTATTGGACTTGCTTATACTCCTGTCAGCAGAATCATATGTCAGCAGGTCACCCGGAACCATGGCTACCGTTTCAGCACCGGCATCAAATTTGACCGAACCTGAAACAAGAGCAGTCTGAACATCCCCCTCAGGGCATAACTTTACATTGAACTCAGTACCTGTTACAGCAACTGACGCATCTCCGGCATAGACGACAAACGACCTGCCAGCATGCTTTCTCACATCAAAAAAAGCCTCACCTTTCAATTCCACCTTACGTTTCCCAGACAAGGCCATTTCAGAATAATGAAGTTCAGATCCGCTGTTAAGCCAAACTTTGGAACTGTCAGGCAAGGTAATACATACCTTTTCTCCTGCTTCGGTACAAAATGCATAACTTTCGGCAACTGAATAATTCGAGATGAGATAATGAGAAAATACAGCGACAGCGGCCAAAGATGCCGCAGATGCTGCAACTGCCGCAAATATTCGGCGTCTCTTTCTTCTGCGTATCCTTTCCATAAGAATATGGAAGGACATCCTGACAGACTGGTTCCGCCCATTCTGCACCAGCCATTCCTTCTCCATATCCTCCAGAATTTCACGGCCGTCAGGCTTTGAAGACAAATAATTGAGAATTTCCGATTCCTGATTCAGGTCCGTTTTTCCGCTGAAATATTTGAAAACGGTTTCCTTTATCTCTTCGTATCCCATTTCTTTTCGTTATTAGTAGTTGTGTCGGTTTAAATAAGGCCCCAAAAAAGGCTTTCTACTATATATAACGGAGGAAATGTCCGTTACCCTACCTGTTTTTCAGAATTCATCAGGAAGATAGCAGGAAAAGTATGGCAAAACATGTCGCGGCATCAATATATCCTGTGTCTGCAAGTTTCCGTCTCAGTGTTTTGAGAGCATAGGTCATATGCTTTTCCACTGTTTTTACAGACACTCCGAGTTTCTCTGCAATTTCCTTGTTTTTCAAGCCTCCGAACCGGCTCATCTCAAAAACCTCCCTGCACTTGTCAGGCAAACTGCGTATTATTATGTCAACATTGGCAGAAAGCTCTTCATACAATGTCTGGTTGTCAGATGAGGAAAAATAAAAATCCAGTTCGTAAAGAGCGTCGTCACAGACAGGAACACCGTCTCCTATAGTGCATGATGCAGACATAACTGTTTTTCTTCGAAGATAGTCCAGACACCTGTTCCTTACTATACGGAATAAAACCGGATGCCATCTTTCTGCGTTTTTCCCGCGATAGGACTCCCACAGTCTGACATAAGACTCCTGAACGATATCCATAGCAAGGCCGACATCATCCTTCATATAGTGAGAGGCATAGTTTCTCAGTCTCTCACTATATTGACAATACAAACTTTCAAAGCAGGATAAATCCAAGACCATAATCCGATTCAAAACATTTTATTTTACGAAAGTACACAAAAGTACCGAAATGCCGGCCAAGATGCTGTTTAAATTTTTGTCAATGTAAATTTAATACGGTATTTTTGGAAATGTTTTTACATATAACCAAATTAGTGTTTTGCACCATTTAAACCAAAACTGATGAAAGAAAAGAACCAGACGACCCTGCCGGAAAATGCTCACAGAGAACTTAAAGCCGGAGAAGAGTACAAACCTTTGCTCTCACCTGAAAAAAACTATCCAGAAGTCACCCCCTATTCAGTAGGGATGGGACTTGTCATGACAATTCTTTTCTCAGCTGCAGCTGCATTCCTGGGACTGAAAGTAGGGCAGGTTTTTGAAGCAGCCATACCCATAGCCATAATAGCGGTGGGGGTATCAAGTGCTTTGGGTAAAAAGAATGCCCTCGGACAAAACGTTATTATACAGTCAATCGGCTCCTGTTCAGGAGGAATAGTAGCGGGCGCTATCTTTACTCTTCCCGCCCTTTATATACTACAGGAAAAATACCCTGAACTTACTGTAAATTTCACCAGAGTCTTTTTCTCTTCCCTGCTCGGAGGTGTCCTCGGAATACTTTTCCTGATACCCTTCAGAAAATATTTTGTAAAGGAAATGCACGGAAAGTATCCTTTTCCTGAAGCTACAGCAACGACACAGGTTCTCGTAAGCGGAGAAAGCGGAGGAAAAGGGGCAATGACACTTCTGGCAAGCGGACTTGCAGGCGGTCTGTATGACTTCATCCTTTCCACTTTCAGACTGTGGGGGGAAACCATTACTACAAGAGTGCTTCCGTTTGGGGAAATGATAGCGGAAAAAGCTAAAATACTGCTTAAAATCAACACAGGAGCCGCAGTTCTGGGACTCGGATACATAGTAGGTCTGAAGTACGCATTTATCATATGCTGCGGAAGTTTCCTTGTATGGCTCGTAATAATACCTCTTATGAATCTTATCTGGGGAGGACAGGTAATCGACCTTATGAATACTGGAATTACAGCTACGGTAGGATCAATGTCTCCGGAACAGATTTTCACAAACTACGCCCGACACATAGGAATCGGAGGTATTGCTACCGCAGGTATAATAGGAATAATAAAATCTTTCGGTGTCATCAAGTCTGCCGTAGGACTTGCAGCCAATGAGCTTACACGCAAGAAAAGCGGTGATGAAGCGAAAGTGATACGCACCCAGAGAGATATCTCAATGAAAGTGATTGCAATAGGTATCGCCATAACACTGGCTGCAGTATTTGTCTTCTTCGCATTAGGAGTCGTTGACAACATCTGGCACGCAGTAGTAGGTCTTCTGATAGTAGGAGTAATCGCATTCCTGTTTACGACAGTGGCGGCGAATGCCATAGCCATTGTAGGCTCAAATCCAGTAAGCGGCATGACTCTTATGACTCTCATTCTCGCTTCTCTGATAATGGTAGCATGCGGACTTAACGGAACAGCGGGAATGACTGCAGCCCTTATTATAGGCGGAGTAGTCTGTACAGCTCTGTCTGTTGCCGGAGCTCTTGTAACAGACCTGAAAATAGGATATTGGATAGGAAGTACGCCAAAGGTACAGGAAACATGGAAATTTCTCGGCACTCTGGTTGCGGCAGCTACTGTAGGCGGAGTCATGCTCGTCCTAAACAAAACATACGGATTTACAGGCGAAAATGCACTGGTAGCGCCTCAGGCAAATGCCATGGTTGCAGTAATCGAGCCTATGATGAACGGAGGCGGAGCTCCTTGGATTATGTACGGAATAGGAGCAGCAATCGCCATTGTCCTGACTGCATTCAAAGTACCGGCCCTTGCATTTGCATTGGGTATGTTCATTCCTATTGACCTTAACTTGCCAATGCTGGTAGGTGGAGCCATTTCATGGTTTGTCAGCACAAGAAGCAAAAACACAGAAGTAAATGCGGCAAGACAGGAAAAAGGAACCTTGATAGCATCCGGATTTATTGCTGGAGGAGCATTGATGGGAGTCGTAAGTGCAATACTCAAATTTGCAAAAGTAGAACTTGCCATTCCTGAATCACCTTGGACAGAGCCTGTAGCAATCATCCCTTACATTGCAATCATTGCCTTCATCATCATATACACATTGAGGCCTGGAAAAACTGGAAACAAACAGTAAGGGTGAACTCTGAATACAAATGGGAAATATCTTAAATGCACTATTCCTTACTCTTCTGGCCGGAGTTGCTACTGGTATCGGAGGATTGCTGCTCATCTTTAAAAAGAAGTTAAGCAGCAACTTCCTTGCAGCTGCGCTTGGCCTTTCTGCAGGAGTTATGATATTCATTTCTCTGGCAGAACTATACCCTGAAGCCAGATCTGCAATACAGAATACCTTGCCGGACACTGACGGACAAGCCTTTGTACTAATATCATTTTTCATAGGCATGGGCATCATTTTCCTAATTGACTTTTTAGTCCCGGAATATGAAAACCCGCACGAAGCCACAGGCCTGTCCCTTGACTCAAGAACTCCGGCAACAGATCTGATAGGGGAATCAATAAAAGGGAATGCACCCGATGAAACTCTTAAGAGACTGGGAATAATGTCAGCAATAGCCATTGCAATACATAATTTCCCGGAAGGAATGGCAACATTCATAGGATCCATGAATGACATCCAGACAGGACTGGGAATAACTTTCGCCGTTGCAATACACAATATTCCGGAAGCAATCGCTGTTGCGATACCTATATACTATGCGACCAAAAGCCAGAAAAAGGCTATCTTCTACGCAACACTATCCGGACTCACAGAACCGGTGGGAGCAGCTGTCTGCTACGGTTTGACAATGCTTTTGGGTATAGACATATCCGGTGAAAACATAGCATTTCCCCTTATACTCGCAGCCGTTGCAGGAATCATGATTTATATATCTTTGGACGAACTGCTTCCCACTGCGGAAAAATATGGAAAGCACCACATTGCCATAGCGGGCGTAGTGGCAGGCATGGCCATTATGGGCACGAGTCTAATACTTTTATAATGCATGGATACAAAATCAGAATAATGACATACAATAACTGAAAACCAATATTTTATATTATATGGAAAATATACTTGACAGATTTCTCAGATACGTGGCTGTAGACACTCAGTCAGATCCTGAGTCTGAAAACCAGCCCAGCAGTTCTAAAGAACTGGATTTGCTTGAAATGCTGAAAAATGAACTCAATGACATGGGGGTAGAAGCCACTTTGGACGAATTCGGATATGTTATGGCCTCTATTCCGGCAAATTGCGACAAGGATATTCCGGCAGTAGGCTTCATTGCACATGCAGATACATCGCCTGATGCTTCAGGTGCAAATGTAAAGCCACGGATTATACGAAACTATGACGGAAAAGATATACTGCTCAATGAAGAAAGCGGACTTGCTCTGAAAACAGCTGATTTTCCGGAACTGACAGGATATAAAGGACAGACCATCGTCACAACAGACGGCACTACCTTGCTCGGGGCAGACGACAAAGCAGGCATTGCGGAAATTATGGATGCTGTCCAATATATAGTGACTCATCCTGATTTCAAGCACGGAGACATAAAAATAGGTTTCACTCCTGACGAAGAAATCGGCCGCGGTGTTGTAAAATTCGATGTCGGAAAATTCGGTGCCAGATATGCCTATACTATGGACGGAGGGAAAATCGGCGAACTTGAATATGAAAATTTCAACGCAGCATCTGCCACTGTGCATATTCAGGGTAGAAATATCCATCCCGGATATGCAAAAGGGAAAATGCGCAATGCCATTCTAATCGGAATGGAACTTAACAGCCTTCTTCCGATAGAGCAAAGGCCTGAATACACTGAAGGTTATGAAGGTTTTTTCCATATTATAGGATTCAACGGCACAGTCGAAGAAGCTTCGTTCTCATATATCATAAGAGATCATGATATCGAACTTTATGAGAATAAGAAAAAAGTAATGGAGCAGTGCGTCGATTTTATCAATACAAAATATGGAGAAAACACAGCCACTCTGGAAATCAAACACCAGTATTACAATATGAGGAAAGAGGTCGAGCCTCACTACCATATAGTGGAAAAAGCTGTCAAGGCTATGGAAATGGAAAACATAAAGCCTATAATACAGCCTATCCGCGGAGGTACAGACGGTGCAAATCTTTCTTTTATGGGTCTGCCTTGCCCCAACATCTTTGCCGGCGGACACAATTTCCACGGAAAGCTGGAGTTTGTCCCTGTAGAAAGCATGGAAAAGGCTTCTAAAGTAATATTGAACATTATTTCACTCTTTGCCGAATAAAGAGTGAACGTACTATACAGAATCAGATTTCCATCCACTTTATGGATTTATCCCGATTCCAGTACGAAAGTTGCCGTTTGGCATAACGGCGAGTATTACGCTGTATAAGTTCGACGGCTCTGTCCAAAGTCATGACAGGGCCGTCATTGTTTTTTCCCGGCACCGTATAAGACTCAGCATTCACACGGCCTTCCTGCCAATCCAGCCAGGCAAATATTTCCTTATATCCTACTGTCTGCAATGCAGCAAGGTCTCTATATGGAAGTAATGACTTCACTTCATCGACCAATCCTTCGTCCACCATCTGAACCACTCGTCTGTCAATCCGTTCATAAAGAATGTCACGAGGCCGCACAAGTCCTATCTTTTCTATTTCAAAATCACGCTTGCGCGACGGAGAAGTCTTGAATGACGAAAATTTTCTGCCTGTCATAAGACATACTTCCAAAGCCCTTATGACGCGCTGCCCATTGGCGATATCTATAGTTGCATAACTTTCAGGATCAAGTCTTTTCAGTTCAAATTGCAGAGATTCGACCCCCTCATCTCGCAGTCGCTCTGTAAGACTACGTCTAAGTTCAAGGTCTGCTTCAGGGAAGTCATCCAGTCCGTTACATACGGCATCTATATAAAATCCTGAGCCACCGGCCATCACCAGCGTATCATGCCCCTGGCTGAACAAGTCATTGATAAGCGACATAGCCTCCAGTTCGTATTTACCGGCAGTATAAAGCGAACGGACCGTATGTGTATGGATAAAATAATGCTTCACAGCAGAAAGTTGTGAAGCAGAAGGGACTGCTGTCCCTATTGTCATTTCCTTATATATCTGCCGTGAGTCACATGATATTACAGGAGACCCATACTTCAGCGCTGTTTCTATACTGAAGTCTGTCTTACCAACGGCCGTAGGCCCCAATATTATCAGCAGTCTTTTTCTCACAGGAAGAACTATATAACAAGACGAGACATACGAACCTATTCCTCGTCGTCAGAATCCTCGTCGTAAATCTCCTCCGTATCTATACCGTCATCAGTATCATCGAGGTCATCATCATCGTCATCACCTGCCTGTATTGACTTCTTCTTGTCATCTGGAAGGTCTTCAAATGCAACATATCCGTTTTCAAATTCAACAGGATTTGGTCCTTTTGACTCAACAAGCACAGGATATACCACACCTTTCCTTTCTTCTACGGTCTCTTCATAACTAAGGATTACACTTTTGACATTTGTTGTATCATAAAAATAATAAAATGTCTCCTCTCCCTTTTTCAAAGTCTGTCCGAATGTAACAGAGTCAATCGTACCTGCTCCTAGATTGAAAATACCATATCTGGAAGAAACTGTCCCCTTCTCATCCATTGCCTTGAAAAGGACAAGCTGATCCTGAGGAAAGTCCATATCAGCGCGCATCTGCTTGTGCAGTGAATAAAGTGTGGTGGAGTCCTTCACCTCATATACTCTTGCAAATCCCTTAATTCCAGGGAGTGAGACTCTATACTTCAATACCATAGTAATCTTGTTTACAGAAAATAGCATCCAAAGGTACAAAAAATTCAAAGCAGTTTCTGAAAAAAATCCTAAATTTGACATCTGTATGAACGAAGACGAAAACCAGATAACGGATACTTATAAAAGCATAGGCTCCGCGTCCGAGGGCCTGTTCAAGGACAATGGCAGCAGATTCATTGCCCTGGCATACCCGGTTGAAACCGAAAGCGAAATAAAAGAAATAGTCGCATCACTTAAGAAAGAGTACCACGACGCCAGGCATCATTGCTATGCATACCGCCTTGGATACAAAGGAGATATATTCAGAGCAAATGACGACGGCGAACCTTCTTCCTCTGCCGGAAGACCTATTTTGGGACAGATCGATGCAAACGGGCTCAGCGACATCCTGATTGTCGTGGTAAGATATTTCGGCGGGATCAAACTGGGAATTCCCGGTCTTATAAGAGCATACAAGACATCTTCAGCAGACGCCATAGGCAACGCCAGCATAATAGAAAAGACAGCTTCCAGAAAATTCCGTCTGCATTTTGGATATCTTAATATGAACGATGTCATGAA
This sequence comes from uncultured Bacteroidales bacterium, assembly GCA_937890845.1. Taxonomy (GTDB): domain Bacteria; phylum Bacteroidota; class Bacteroidia; order Bacteroidales; family UBA932; genus Cryptobacteroides. The sequence continues at coordinate 9,751 of CALADR010000012.1, forward strand.
AATGGTCAAAGAAATGTCCCTGACACCTGCAAAACAGGAATTCGACATGGAATGCTCAATGGAACTGACAGTAAGGCTCTCATATGTGGAACGCTTTCTTGATCTTTGCTCTAATATAGAAGGATGCTCAGTAGAAGAAATGGCATAATTATATTATATGAATAACAAAAGTCTGATTTCAATCCAGGATTTCTCCAAGGAAGAGATTCTGCATGTGCTGGAAACAGCAAAAGAGTTTGAAAAGAACAAGTCTAACAAAATTTTGGACGGCAAGGTCATCGCATGTATTTTCTTCGAGCCTTCCACCAGGACAAGGCTCAGCTTTGAGACAGCCGTCAACAGGCTTGGCGCCAGAGTCATCGGTTTCTCTGATGCTACCAACACAAGTGTCAGCAAAGGAGAAACATTGAAAGACACAATCAAGATGGTATCCAACTATGTTGATATGATTATAATGCGCCACCCCCTCGAGGGCAGTTCGCGTTATGCATCCGAAGTTGCTTCTGTTCCAGTTGTCAATGCTGGAGACGGTGCCAACCAGCATCCGTCACAGACATTGCTTGACCTCTACAGTATAATGCAGACCCAGGGGCATCTTGACAATCTCTCTATTAATATGGTAGGAGACCTGAAATACGGAAGGACTACACACTCCCTGCTTCAAGCCATGTCCCATTTCAACCCGGAATTCATATTCACATCTCCTGATGAACTGAAAAT
>CALADR010000013.1 GCA_937890845.1 uncultured Bacteroidales bacterium
AGTACAAAAACAATATTCCCGCAATGGGAATACCTATTGCGGAAACAAGAAGCCATGCTGTAAGTTTTCGTTTTATCTTAATCATTACCCTACAGAGCAAGAGTATTATCAGATTGGCAGCACCCATCCTTAATATCATTACCTGGTACTGCCATTCGCTCTGATTTTAGTAAAGTGAAAATAATCACCTGCCTCAGATTTGAATAAGATTTCTGATTATAGATTGATTTCCGGAAATGGTGTTTAGTGGTGCAAAACGACCGATAAGGAAGTCAATATTGAACTGAAAGATATTCATAAGATGATGCATGTTGTTTTTTTGAAGTTTACTTAAAGACTGAAAAGTTCTTGCGCTTCCCAGATGCTTCCGATTGTCCCCATGCTGACGAAGATAAACATTATGATAAAATACATTATGACAGAGGCAGCAGAAATAATAATTCCCGCAATTGCCCAGTTCCGTGCTTTCCTTGACATAGATTCTGCCTCTGATATATCACCTTTTGACAGGGCTGTATCTACTTTGCCGGAATAAACAATGGATACAATTCCCAGAGGTATGCAACACATTAATGTAACTATAATGGCAAGCGCAAGGTGGTTCGAAGGCCGGCTGCATTCATAATTACGGATTTCCTGACGTGTTTCTGATTCCTGTGGAGTTCCGCATGACGGACAGTATTTTGTTCCTTCGGGAAGTTCTGTCCCGCAATGTTTGCAATACATATTTTTTCAATCAGTTATGTAAAATAGTGATATTTCTGCAGACAACAGATGCTTGAAATTTAGAAAAGCGGTATGCTCTTGTCTGTGTCAACATATTTTCTGGTGAAATCTTCGTCGCTGAGAGTCAGCATCACTATGCCCTGTATGAACATCAGGACGCTCCATATACCGCAGGAGCACAGACTCAGCACTATTGAAAGAATTCCTGCTGTCGATTTGCCAAGATAAAAGTAATGTATGCCGAGACTTCCAAGAAAAATGGCAAGCAAACCTGCTGTAAGTTTGTTTTTCTCAATTGTCTCTTTCTGATATGCACCATTTGAATGGTTGCTGTCAAGTCTGGCTCCACACTCCGGGCAGAAACTTGTCTTTCCTTCGATTTTGGTTCCGCACTTCGGGCAATACTTGTCAATGATTTCCATAAACCGTAACTTTTAAACAATTTAACATTTAAAATTAAGTAAAAAAGTCAGGATTGCAAAATTTTATTTTCAGGTATCCTGTGGTCCATTAATATTCGGGAACTTTTTCTTACCTTTGCAGGTCGCAGGTAGCTGCGGCATAGATATTTAACTAGAAAACCGGAATTATATGGCTGATTATAAAATAGTTGAGGTGCAGTCTAAGAAAGACTTGAAGAGATTCATAAAATTTCCAGACTTACTATATAAAGATTGTCCGCAATATGTTCCTGCCTTGCACTCGGACCAGGTACATTCTCTGACAAAAACGTCTACACTTAGCTATTGCAGCAGAAAGATGTGGATGGTTCTGGACGGCAGCAGGACGGTCGGCCGTATATGCGCGATGATAAATCCGAGATATAACGAGCTTTATAAGACAAAGCGCGTACGTTTCGGATGGTTTGATACTATTAATGATATTGAAGTAGCGCGGCTTCTTATCGGAACAGCCGAAGCGTGGGCTAAGGAGAACGGAATGACGGAAATACACGGACCGTTGTATTACAATACTCTCGGAAAGCAGGGAATGCTGGTGGAGGGTTTTGAAAATACTCCTCCTTTTAACTGTCTTTATAATTATCCGTATTATAATGATCTGATTTCACAGCTTGGCTTCGAAAAGGAGTGTGACTGGATACAGTATCGTCTTAGGGCGGACCAGCCTGTGCCTGAAAAGATGGTTGCCATCGCTGACAGGCTCATGTCCAGATATAATATTAAAGAAAGGCAGGTAGATGAGCTCAAGCACGACCGTGCACTGGTGCGCAAATTCTTCAAGATTTACAATGATGGTTTTGTAGGGGCAGTCCAGAATTTCATACCATTTACTGATGAAGAGGTGGAGGAAGAGGCTGGAAATACTATAGGTATGCTTGACAAGAGGCTCTGTTGCTTCCTCTTCGATGAGGAGCAGGAAATAGCTGCCTTCGGTGTAGCATTCCCTTGTATATCAAAGGCTTTGCAGAAGGCTCGCGGTTCAATGTTTCCGTTCGGATGGTTTCATTTGCTTAAGGCGCTCAAGAAGTTTGATACGATTGACCTTATGTTGACAGGAGCGGCTCCGAAGTGGCAGAATACTGGAGTATCTTCGATTTTCCATGTCATAATGGCAAATAATTTCAGGAAAAA
>CALADR010000014.1 GCA_937890845.1 uncultured Bacteroidales bacterium
GTACAAGCATAATATTGTGGAGTGTGATGCTCAGCTTGAGAAATATAAGGCACAGGTGGATAATGTGGCAAACAGCCGCGAGTACGATTCTCTGAACAAGGAAATAGAAAATCAGGAACTGCTCAGGGCTATTGCGGAGAAGAATATCAGCGAAACAAAGGAACTGGTATCTTCAAAGAAGCATGAGCTAGAGGATCTCAAGAGCAGGATATCTGTTAAAAATGACGATCTTAAAGCAAAGAAGCAGGAACTTTCTACAATTGTTGAGTCAACTTCAAAGGAAGAGTCAAGGCTTCGTGCAGACAGAGATGCCTGCGCTGAGAAAATAGACGCCAGGACAATGAGTGCGTATGAGCGTATCAGAAGCAGTTGCAATAATCATCTTGCAGTAGTTTCCGTGTTCAATGGAGATTCTTGTGGAGGTTGCTTCAATACAATCCCTCCACAGAGGCTTGTTGATATAGCTTCAAACAAGAAAATGATTATTTGTGAGTATTGCGGCAGAATTCTCGTTAATCCGGATTTTGAATAGTCGGTTATGGCAGATGAGGTAAAAAGGAGAACCTCTCGCAAGAAAGATTCTGTCAATCTTGAAACACTTGGGCTTGAGATGGGTAATAAACCTCCTCAAGCTCTTGATGTTGAAGAGGCTGTCATAGGAGCGCTCCTTGTTGAGCCCAGCTGTGTGGATGAGGCGATGGAAGAGCTTACGCCGTCCTGTTTCTACAGCGAAAAGCACAGGCTGATTTTTGAGGCTATGGTCTCATTGGTAAATGAGCATTCTCCTATTGACTTGCTTACAGTATCGCAGAAACTGAAGGCTTCCGGTAATCTTGAGATTGTCGGAGGCTCTATTGTACTTGCACAACTGACACAGAAAGTCGGTGCGGCAGCGCATATTGAAGTATATATCAAAATCCTTAAACAGAAAGGAATACAGAGGGATCTCATTACAGCTTCTTATGATATTCTGAAAACATCGTACAATGATGCTGTTAATGTAGATGATCTTATAGACACAGCGCAGACCAAGATTTTTTCTGCCATACAGAACAATGTCAAGAAGGATGTACAGGAAATCGGATCTGTCATAAATCAGGCTATCCAGGAAATAGAGAGTCTTCAGAACAGTGCCGGGCTCAGTGGAGTACCTTCTGGTTTTCCTTCAATAGACAAGGTTACATTGGGATGGCAGCCTTCGGATCTTATCATTTTGGCTGCACGTCCGTCTGTCGGAAAAACCGCATTTGTGCTTAATATAGCCAGGAATGCCGCTGTCGATCACAACAAGCCGGTGGCTTTCTTTTCTTTGGAAATGCCTGCCATCCAGCTTGCAAAGCGTATGATGGTGACTGAGACCGGGCTCGAGGCGGATAAAATTAAAGGAGGACAGAAATTGGAGCCTTATGAGTGGAAGCAGTTGGAGGAAAAACTTAAAAATCTGGCCAAGGCACCGCTTTATATAGACGATACTCCGTCACTTCCGGTTATGGAGTTCCGCTCTAAAGTGAAAAGGCTTGTCAAGCAGAAGGGCGTGAAACTGGTCATAGTCGATTATCTTCAGTTGATGCAGGGGCCTTCAGAGTTGAGGGGAATGCGTGAGCAGGAAGTTGCAGCTATATCCAGGACTCTTAAGGCTACTGCAAAAGAGATGAATGTGCCTATAATTGCCCTTTCACAGCTCAGCCGTCAGGCTGTCCAGAGGACAGGAAGCAACAACAGACCGCAGCTTAGTGACTTGAGAGAGTCCGGATCAATAGAGCAGGATGCTGATATGGTTCTGTTTATTCACAGGTATGATTATCAGGGCCTTTCTGATAATCCTGAAGATGTCGGCAAGACTTCTTTGATTATAGCCAAGCACAGAAATGGTCAAATCGGAGAGATTGATATGATGTTCCGTGCTTCAGAAGTACGATTCGTAGATATGTCTGATACTTTGGTTGGAGGAATTGGCGATATGACATTTGCTTCGGCAATGAATGATGACGGAGCTCCGTTCGGCCCTCCGGGTGATTTTCCTGCCGGTGTTTCAGATTTTGGGGTGAACCCTGATTTTATGTAAGAGAAGATTTATGAATAAATTATTGACCGTCTTTATAGCTTTGCAGGTTTTTGCATTCTCTGCTGTCGGGCAGAGTATTGTCAATGCCGGCAGTACTGGAGGCTGTATTCCGGTCAGATCTCTTTCTGAGGACAGTCTTGCATTCGCAGCAGGTGAACGTCTGAAGTTTACTATGCACTATGAGTGGGGGACACTTGATTCAGATGTAGGATGGGCCACTGTAGGTATTGATACAGTAAGATTCAACGGACAGAAAGCTTTCCATTGCTCTGCTTATGGCAGGACTACAAAACTTTATGATTTTTTCTTCAAGGTAAGGGAAGACTTTCAGTCATGGTTTACAGTTGACGGGCTTGTACCTTTGAAATTTACGCGGAATACTAATGAAGGTAAATATGAAGCTCGTAACGTGTATTCTTATATGTGGGATGCCGCCGATTCATCCAGTATAGCTGCTGATGTATATACTACTACAAGTGGTCACCGTTACGTCGCAATGCCTTTGGACAAGTGTACATTTGATCTTCCTGCATTGTTTTTCTTTGCCAGGAATATGGATTTTTCAAAGGTTGAGCCAAATGTCAAATATCCAATGACTTTTGCCATTGATGATGATATATATAATGTGTATTTCATATTACGAGGTAGAGAGGTTAAAAAAGTCAAAGGCTTCGGGACCGTCATTACAGGAGATGAGGATTTGTCAGTCTGGATATCAGATGATGAGAACAGAATCCCTGTCCTGTTTGAGGCACCTATATTAGTTGGGGTAGCCTCCGGCAGACTTGACAGTTATTCAGGGCTGAAACATCCGTTCAGCTCTTTGGTAAGAAATTGAAAAAATAATGTTATGGCTGGAAAAAAGGAAATATCGCATATTGGCAGGGTGGTAGAGATGACACCGGAGTTCACTACGGTAGAAATAATATCATCGTCTGCCTGTTCTGCCTGTCATGCAAAGGGATTATGCGGGATGTCAGAGGAAAAAGTCAAGGCAATATCCGTTCCTACAGATCCTTACGCTACATGGAATGTCGGAGATGAAGTCAAGGTGATGCTCAAGCAGTCTATGGGACTCAAGGCTGTGTGGATATCTTATGTGATTCCTTTGATCATCCTAATGATTTTAATATTAACTTTGTCGGCCGTTGGCGTGAATGAAGTCTGCGCCGGACTGACTGCAGTCGGCGGTGTCGCCATTTATTACCTGGTTATATACCTGATGAGAAACAGGCTTGCAGACGAGTTCGTATTTTATATTAAGGAAAAGTGAAAAAACTAATTTAATCATATATGACGACAACAATTATCTGGACTATTGCGATCATCACTCTGCTGGGTGTTGTGCTTGCGGTGGTCCTTTACCTTGTGGCAGAAAAGTTCAAGGTAGAGGAAGATCCGCGCATTGATGAGGTGGAGAAGGTGATGCCTGGTGCAAACTGTGGAGGCTGCGGATTTGCCGGATGCCGCGCGTTTGCACAATCTTGCGTCGAGTCTATGAACCTGGACAACAATTACTGTCCGGTAGGAGGAAATGACGTTATGAAGAAGGTCGCTGAGACTCTCGGTCTCGAGGTCAAGGAGAAAGCTCCAATGGTGGCTGTGGTAAGGTGTAACGGTACTTGCGAGAACCGTCCTAAGGTCAATGAGTATGGCGGATACCAGTCTTGCAAAGTGAAGGCTGCCCTTTATAGCGGAGACACAGGATGTTTCTATGGATGTCTCGGATGCGGAGACTGTGTTGCAGCCTGTCAGTTCGGTGCCATTTCAATGGATCCTGTCACAGGTCTTCCTGTAGTTGACGAGGAGAAATGTACTGCCTGCGGTGCTTGTGCCAAGGCTTGTCCTAAGAGAATCATCGAAATCAGGAACAAGGGGCCTAAGAATCGCCGTGTGTTTGTATCTTGTGTCAATATGGAGAAAGGCGCTGTTGCCCGAAAGGCCTGCAAGGCAGCATGTATCGGCTGTGGAAAGTGTGAGAAGGCATGTCCGTTCGGTGCTATCAAAGTTGAACACAATGTAGCTTATATCGATTTTGAAAAATGTAAGCTTTGCCGTAAATGTGTCGTTGAGTGCCCTACAGGAGCTATACACGACGTGAATTTCCCTACACCTCCTGTAAAGCCGGCTCCTAAGCCAGCAGCAGCTGTAAAACCTGCTGTTGCACAGACTGCAGAGAACCAGGTAGCGCAGCCAGAGGCTGGAACGGAAGCGAAGAAAGTTGAATCAGATGTCAAGAAAGAGGAGAAATAGACTATGAAGACATTTTCAATAGGTGGAGTCCATCCTAATGACAAGAAAATATCTGCGGACAGCAAGATTGAGATACTGCCTGTGCCAAAAACAGTCTATATCTCAATGGCCCAGCATCTTGGTGGTCCTGCAAAAGCTATTGTGGCAGCAGGTGACAAGGTGAAGACAGGACAGGTAATAGGTGAGCCTACAGGTTTTATTTCTGCATTTGTACACTCATCTGTAACAGGAACAGTAAAGTCAGTAGGCCTGCGCAAGGATCTGGCAGGAATACCAGTCGTACATGTAGAGATAGAGACAGAAGCTGACGAGTGGGCAGATGGTATAGATACTTCTGATACACTTGTTACGGAAATACCTCAGGACAAGCAGTTTATTCTGGACAGAATAAAGAGCAACGGAGTAGTCGGACTCGGTGGAGCCACTTTCCCTGCCCATGTAAAGCTTTGTCCTCCACCGGACAAGAAGGCCGAGTGCCTGATTCTTAATGGTGCCGAGTGTGAACCTTACCTTACTTCCGATTACAGGATAATGCTGGAGAAGACCAGCCAGATAGTGGTAGGTGCAGCTTTGATGAAGAAAGTTCTCGGAGTGGGACGTGCCGTAATTGGAATCGAGGAGAATAAGCCTGCTGCCATAAAGGCAATGTCTGATGCAGTAGCTTCCCTTAAGTCAAAATCTTCAGACTATCAGGGTATTGAAGTAATGGTACTTAAGAAGAAATATCCTCAGGGAGGTGAAAAACAGCTTATTGATGCAGTTATGCGCAGACAGGTAAAGTCAATGGGACTTCCTATAGATGTCGGAGCAGTGGTTCAGAATGTTGCTACATCTCTGGCCGTCTATGATGCTGTGCAGAAGAATATGCCTCTTATAACAAATACTTTGACTGTTACAGGAGACTGTCTTCCTTCAGACAGACAGAAGAATTACCTGTTCCGTATCGGTTTTCCTCTTTCTTATATTGCAGAATATAACGGAGGAGTGCCGGAGGCTGCTGCCAAGATTGTCAGCGGTGGTCCTATGATGGGAAAGGCAGTCGCCAATTTCGATGCAGCTACGCTTAAAGGTTCTTCTTCCATATTGTATTTTACTGAGGAGCAGACCAGAAGGCAGCCGGAGTCAAATTGTATCCGTTGTGGAAAATGTGCGGAAGCCTGCCCTATGGGACTTGAGCCGTTCCTTCTGAACAAGCTTGCACGCAACGGTATGATGCCTGAACTTGAGGAAAATGCCATCCAGGACTGTATAGAATGCGGATGCTGTCTGTACAGCTGTCCTGCAAACATTCCTCTTCTGGATACCATCAGAATAGCTAAAGGAGAGGTAATCCGTGCTATCAGAGCGCGTACTGCCCCTAAAAAGTAATGAATTGAAAAAATAACTGACAACAATGAATAAACTTTTGGTTTCACCGTCTCCGCATATACACGCCAGGACCTCTACTTCGATTCTGATGCGTGATGTGGTGATAGCTCTTCTGCCTGCAGCAGCCGTGTCTGTACTTTTCTACGGTTTTTCGGCCCTTATGCTTCTGGCAGTGAGTGTGGTTTCATGTGCTTTGGTGGAATATCTTGTCACCAGGTTCATGCTGAAATCCAGGAATACCCTGGGTGACTGGTCTGCTATAGTTACCGGTCTTATTCTTTATCTTAACCTTCCGCCTTCATGTCCATGGTGGATTGCCGTAGTAGGTGCAATATTTGCCATCGGTGTAGTTAAGATGACATTCGGAGGTTTGGGACAGAATCTTTTCAACCCTGCTATTGCAGCCCGTGTCTTCCTTCTGGTGTCTTTCCCTACATTCATGACCAACTGGAATGCTCCTAAGGGATTTATCAGCAGTGTAGACGCCATTTCAGGAGCTACACCTCTTGGAATAGTAAAGGAAGGACTTGCGCAGGGATTGCCATTGTCACAGTTTTATGCTGACAACGGTTTCTCATATCTCCAGACTCTCT
>CALADR010000015.1 GCA_937890845.1 uncultured Bacteroidales bacterium
CAGAAGAAATGCGTTTCCATAGTCAAAGAAGTACATTCCTTTGGCAGCAAGCCTGTTTATGGCTGCTACCTGTCTGCGGAGCGACTCTCTTACACATTTCTTGAATCTTTCAGGTTCCTTTGCCATCATTTCCTGAGACTCTTCGTATGAATAGCCTACAGGATAATATCCTCCAGCCCAAGGGTTGTGGAGGGATGTCTGGTCAGAGCCGAGATCTACATAGATATCTTCGTCTGCAAGCCTTTCCCACAGATCGACAATATTTCCTTGGTATGCAAGTGAGACCACTTCTTTTGCTTCACGGGCCTTGCGTATGCGCGCTATGAGTTCGTCAAGGTTTTCGTGGATTTCATCTACCCAGCCCTGCTCGTGTCTTTTCTTTGCTGCAAGAGGATTGATTTCAGCGGTTACACTGATTACTCCTGATATGTTTCCGGCCTTAGGCTGTGCTCCTGACATTCCTCCGAGTCCTGCTGTCACGAACAGCATACCCTTGACTGCTTCTCTGTATGGCTGTCCTGTGTTTCCGGCAGCAGCAAGCTGCTTTCTGGCGGCATTCATTACAGTGATGGTAGTGCCGTGAACGATTCCCTGAGGACCTATATACATATAGGAACCGGCTGTCATCTGTCCATACTGAGATACACCCATTGCGTTGAAGCGCTCCCAATTGTCCTGACTTGAATAGTTCGGAATTACCATACCGTTGGTTACAATGACGCGCGGAGCATCTTTATGGCTTGGAAACAGTCCCAGAGGATGTCCTGAATACATGACAAGTGTCTGCTCGTCTGTCATAGTCGCAAGGTATTGCATTGCAAGCCTGTATTGTGCCCAGTTCTGGAATACGGCTCCGTTTCCTCCATAAGTGATGAGCTCGTGCGGATGCTGTGCTACGCGGTAATCCAGATTGTTCTGAATCATGGCCATAATGGCAGCTGCCTGGCGTGATTTTGCAGGATATTCGTCAATATGCCTTGCATACATTTCATAGTCAGGGCGGAACCGATACATGTAGATGCGGCCGTATTCCTTAAGTTCGGTTGCAAATTCTTTTGCCAATACGGCATGATGCTTCTCGGGAAAGTACCTTAGAGCATTTTTCAGGGCAAGCGCCTTTTCCTTTTCTGTAAGGATATCCTTTCTTTTAGGAGCATGGTTTATTGCCTTGTCATATGGTTTTGGTGCAGGCAATTCTTCAGGAATGCCTTCCAATATAGCTTTTCTGAATTCTTCAGTTGTCATATCTTTTCATTTACTGTTACCAATATGTCTTTTTCAGCCTGGATTGCTTCAGCGGCAATGGTATCGGCCTCATCAAGAAGTTTTTCTGCGGTTTCCCTGTCTTTAAGACCAGCCGCATTGATACGTACATTCAGCATTGCTCCAAGAACTGCACTTCTTGCAGCAAGTGCTCCTACTCCTGCGTCAGAAACGGAATTCGGATTTCCTTGTTCTGCCATTGCCTTGAGAAGAGGAAAGGCTTTGGCGGCAGCTTTCATTGTCTTGAGAGGAACTTGTGTGGCGTAAAGAGTCGCTTCTTCTACTGCAGCAGCCCTGGTTTCCTGCTCCTGTGGTGTACCTTTAGGAAGTCCGAAAGCAGCCATGATTTTATTGAATGCTGCTGTATCTTCATCTACCAGAGCCAGAAGTTCTTTCATTACTGTCTGGCCTTGCTCTGCATAATCGGAAAATTCTTTCCACCTGTCGTCCCATCCCGGTTTATGTGAGGAAAGGTTTGCCACCATAGTTCCGAGAGCTGCTCCCAATGCTCCCATATAGGCAGAGATTGATCCGCCGCCTGGAGCAGGTGATTCTGAGGCTGTTTCGTAAGCCAGCCCCTTGCATGTCATTCTTATAAGTCTTTCCCTTACGGCTGCCTCTTCCTCGCTTTCCATCATATATTCAATGACTTTTTCCTTAGGGTCAAAAGGCTTGAGATCGTCAAGTCCCATTGACTTTACTGCAATCTTCAGAATTTCTTCATCTGATATACCTGTAGAGCGGCATTGCTTTTCGAGGAAATATTTTCCTGCATCAATAAGGGATTTTTTAGGCACCAGACCTACGATTTCGGTACCTGTGACTCTTACTCCGCGCTCTGCTGCTGCCCTGCATACTTCTTCAAAGGCCTTGTGCAGAGGTGTGGCATTGACGTCAGTTATGTTCATTGATACCTGTGCGATTCCGTATTCGTCAATATACCATCCGATAGCCTTGCATCCTTTCAGAGTGCCTGGTATCATGATGGTTTTTCCGTTCTCGTCTTTCTTTATTTTTCCTGTTATAGGATTTCCCTCTCTTGCAGGACGGCCTTTTTCCCTTACGTCAAAAGCGATTGCATTTGCCCTGCGGGTAGATGTGGTGTTGAGGTTGAAGTTTACTGCAATGAGAAAATCTCTTGCACCTACATTGGTAGCACCGGAAATGGCTGTGCGTTCAGTATATTTGCCAGGGCCGAAGTCAGGAGCTTTTGCAGGGTCTTCCATTTTTTCAGGAAGTGCCTCATATTCTCCAGCGCGGCATACGGCAAGGTTTTTCCTTTCAGGTTTGAATGCTGCAGCTTCATAGCAATAGCAAGGTATTTCGAGTTCCGTATAGATGCGCTCAGCAAGTTTGCGGGCAAGTTCGGCACATTCTTCAAGTGTGACTCCTGCTACAGGAATCAGTGGCAGGACATCTGTAGCGCCTGAACGAGGATGCGCGCCATGGTGCTGCCTCATATCTATGAGTTCACCTGCGCATCTGACACCGTTGAATGCTGCTTCCACGACATCTTCCGGAGCACCGGTAAATGTAACGACAGTTCTGTTGGTAGCTTCACCAGGATCGACATTCAGGATTTTCACTCCTCCTGACTTTCCGATTGAACTTACGATTTTGTCAATGATTGCGTGGTCTCGTCCTTCGCTGAAATTTGGGACGCATTCTATGATTTTTTCCATTGTGTTATAATAATTGTGTATATGTTAGTCTTTGTTGGGAAGAAGCTTTAAAATTTGTTATTATAAATCTAAAACAACTTCTGAATATTCCTGTTTTTGTGGAATAGCCGTTAAAATTAGTAATTTTTTGTTCTTTCCAAAAATCGGAGCCAATAATTATGAAAATATATTGTCGTTTTGCAGATAAAATATTTTTCCGTATTTTTGCGCCCTTAATATGTAATCCATTATCACACAATGAAAAAAGTTCTAGCATTTTCAATTTTCCTGATTCTTGGCCTGACAGTTTCACAGATTCTTCCGCAGATGTTGGGCGGAGAAACGGCCGGTACTGTAAAGTATTTTACTGACACTCTTCTCTATGTATGTCTTGCTTTTATTATGATAAATGTCGGCAGGGAGTTCGATATTGACAAGACGAGATGGAAATCTTATGCTCAGGACTATTTCATAGCAATGGCTACAGCTGCCATGCCGTGGCTTCTGATAGCTCTTTATTATATTTTCGTGCTTATGCCGCCTTCTCTGTGGGGAAGTTGGGATGCGTGGAAAGAAAATCTTCTTTTGAGCCGGTTTGCAGCCCCTACTTCTGCAGGTATATTGTTTACAATGCTTGCAGCTCTCAAATTGAAGTCCAGCTGGATGTATAAGAAAATCCAGGTTCTTGCTATTTTTGATGATCTTGATACCATTCTGCTGATGATTCCTCTTCAGATTCTTATGATGGGACTTAAATGGCAGATGTTCGTAGTTGTAGCCATTGTAATGATTCTTCTTGTTTTCGGATGGAAGAAGCTGGGTTCGTATAAAATGCGTCAGGACTGGAAGTCCATATTACTTTATTCTGTTCTTGTTTTCGGAATAACTCAGGTAGTATATTATGGTTCCAAATATCTTTACGGCGAGCAGGAAAGTATACATATAGAGGTTCTGCTTCCTGCATTTATTCTCGGTATGGTGATGAAACACAAACATATCGAGTCTAAAACCGAGTATAATGTAGCAACGGCCGTATCATTTTTCTTTATGTTTCTTGTGGGAGTAAGCATGCCTCAGTTCATAGGACTTGACATGAATGCAGATACTTCTTCTGCAGGTTCTCTTACAGGGGCGCAGCCTATGATGTCATGGGGTATGATAGCTCTTCATGTTCTGGCAGTTTCCGCCCTTTCAAACATCGGCAAACTTATGCCGTTGTTTTTCTACAGAGACAGGAAGTTCAGCGAGCGTCTGGCTCTTTCCATCGGAATGTTTACCAGAGGAGAGGTAGGAGCCGGCGTGATTTTCATAGCGCTCGGTTATCATCTTGGAGGTCCGGCACTTCTTATTTCCGTGCTTACAATAGTACTTAATCTTATCCTTACAGGAGGATTTGTTATGTGGGTGAAGCATCTTGCCCTCAAGACATATACCCAGGATGCAGAATAGTCTCTTGTGATTATATGTGCCATAGGTGCAGATTTCTTAAAGTGTCAGAGATGATTTGAGAGTGTTGTCATGAACTTGCTGAAGTGAGATCTGCTTATTGGTTTTGTCTATAAGTATATTGTCTTTATCTGTTGTAATTGACGGATAAAGACATTATTTTTGTAAGGAACGGTCCATATCAGGACTTGCCTTAATAAGATAATTTACACCATTTTGAAACTTAATTTAGGTTATGGAAAAAAGCAAAGCATTGAAATATCATGAGGATGGCCGGCCTGGAAAAATCGAGGTCATTCCTACCAAGCCATATAGTACACAGCAGGACCTTTCTCTGGCATATTCTCCCGGAGTGGCCGAGCCTTGTCTTGAAATAGAGAAAAACCCTTCTGATTCCTACCGCTATACAGCAAAAAGCAATCTTGTAGCTGTTATATCAAACGGTACTGCAGTTCTCGGTCTAGGTAATATAGGAGCTTTGGCCGGCAAGCCGGTTATGGAAGGCAAGGGACTGCTTTTTAAAATATTCGCAGATATAGACGTATTTGATATTGAGGTAAATACGGAAAATATTGATGAGTTTGTCAATACAGTCAAGATGATTTCTCCGACTTTCGGAGGTATCAACCTTGAGGACATTAAGGCTCCGGAGTGTTTTGAAATAGAGAGGCGTTTGAAAGAGGAATTGGATATCCCTGTTATGCACGATGACCAGCACGGGACGGCTATCATTTCAGGAGCAGGACTTCTTAATGCATTGGAAATTATCGGGAAGGATATTGCAAACGTGAAGGTTGTAGTGAATGGCGCCGGAGCGGCAGCCATTTCATGTGCCAGGTTCTACTGCAGTCTGGGTGTCAGGAAGGAGAATGTCATTATGTGTGACAGTAAAGGTGTCATATATGAAGGACGAGGCGGTCTGACTGCAGAGAAGCAGGAATTTGCATCTCAGACAGAAGCCCGTACTCTTGATGAGGCATTGAAAGGTGCTGATGTATTCCTCGGACTTTCCGTTGCTGATATACTGACAGAAGAAATGATTCAGAGTATGGCTTCGGATCCGATTGTATTTGCACTGGCCAACCCGAATCCGGAGATATCATATGAAAAGGCAATGCATTCACGTCCGGATATCATCTTTGCTACAGGACGCTCCGATTATCCGAATCAGATTAACAATGTCCTTGGCTTCCCTTATATTTTCCGTGGAGCACTTGATGTACAGGCTACGGCGATCAATGAGGAAATGAAGCTTGCCGCTGCTCATGCAATAGCCGAACTTACCAAACAGCCTGTACCTGAGAGTGTGAAGATGGCATATCATGATTCCGCTATATCTTTTGGCCGTGATTATATCATACCGAAGGCATTGGACAATCGTCTTATAGCTTTTGTCGCACCTGCTGTAGCAATGGCTGCAGTCGAATCAGGAGTGGCAAGAAAGACTATTGGTGATTGGGATGCATACAGCGAGGATTTGCTCAAGAGGGTTACAAAAGATAACGGTCTTATGCGTCTTATGACCCACAAGGCCAAGGCACATCCAAAGAGGGTGGTATTTGCCGAAGGGGTCAACATGCAGGTGCTCCAGGCTGCTCAGGAGTTGAGTGCAGAAAAGATAGCCTATCCTATTCTGGTTGGAGATACTGCTGATATTCAGTCCAAAATAGAAAAGAACAAGTTGGTTATTGAAGGTCTGAAAATATTTGATCCGTCAAAGGAAACATCAAAGGTCAGGAAATATACTGAGTCGTATTACAAGAAAATGCAAAGGGCCGGTGTTTCACGCAGTAAAGCTGAACTTAAAATGAAGGACCTTGATTATATCGCCCTTATGATGCTGGAAGAAGGTGACGCAGATGGTTTTATTTCAGGAGTAGGAACGCCTTATAAGGAAGTTTTTGACAAGGCAAAAGAGGTGATAGGACTTCAGCCGTGCTGCAAATATGCGGCAGGTATGCATATAGTTTCCACCAAAAAAGGAACATATTTTCTTTCTGATACGACAGTAAACAGTCATCCTTCAGCAGAAACCCTTGAATATGTTACTGTACTTACTCATGATGCTGTAAAGAGTTTCGATGTAGAACCAGTAATAGCTATGGCATCTTACTCTAATTTCGGCGAATACCGTCTTGGCAGTCCGGCGCAGATCCAGGAGTGTGTGACACAGCTTCATGACAAGTATCCTGAGATCATTGTTGATGGTGAGATGCATGTTTCAATGGCTTTCAACAAGCAGATGCGTATGAAGGAGTTCCCATTCTCGGTTCTGGGAGACAGGGATGTCAATACTATTATTTTTCCTAATCTCAGTTCAGGCAGTGTCGGCTTAGGTATCCTTCAGGAACTCGGAGCACAGGAAATTATAGGTCCAGTTCTTTTAGGTATGAACAAGCCTGTGCATATTCTTCAGATGGGCAGCAAGGTACGGGATATTGTCCATATGGCTACTTTGGCAGTGTCTGATGCACAGAAACAGCGTCGGGATATGTGCCGGATAGGATAGTGTACTTTGGCGGATGATTACGGGGTTACGTCGAGCAGCCCCGTTTTTCCTGCTTCAGCGGGGCACTTCTTCCTGCAAAACGTGTATCCTTTAGGTCTGTTTTCTGTGACTTTTTGAAAAATACTTCATAGAATTTATAATGACAAAAATTTAAACAGCTTCTCTATCTTGCGACATTAATATATGTTGTCCATGTAGGCATACAGGATGACTTTCAGCATCATCTTCGGATGGTACGGACTGCGAACATGTTCCTTGTAGAGTTTGTGAAACCCGTCCATATCCAATGACTCGACCAGTGTATCAACAATACGGACGGGGTCATTGTCCGCTATGTCCTCATCAATTCTTTGAGGAAAAGCATCGTTTGGTTGTAATTGTAATCCTTAAAAGGTATCTTTGCTATAACTAATTGAGTTACTTATAGATATTAAATCTTTAGGAAAAATCAAAGCCCGCACTTGTGAAAGTTCGGGCTTTTTTAACTTTTTTGTGGGGACGGAAAAGGCTGTGCCTATATTTTGACACATCTTCTTGGAATTTATTATTATTATTACTATATTTGAGAAAGTTGCTTTCGGTCTCATTTTTCATAAATCTTACTACAGCCGGAAACAAGAGTGAGTAAGACAAAGAAATCGTATGAAAAAACTATCTGTTTTACCAGTTTATCATTATTGATATCTACTGTCGTTTTCATCCTGAAGACTGATTTATCATCATTCCCTCAGGATTTCCCTCTTTCACAGCTATTTACTTAATCAAATTATTACGACTATGAAAGCTAGGTATTTATTCATCATTATTTTCAGTATCATTTCATGTTCGAAAACAGCATTCGAAACAGAAATAATCAGTAACGATACTGAGTCTTCTACTATTATCATAAATAAAAATGATAGAAGCATTGCAGAAGCAATTAATATTGCACAAAATGCAATTTCATCCTTTTTTCCTACTATAGAGTCACACTCAGATAAGAATAGGACAATTGGCATTAGTAATATAACTCCATACACTATACATTCAAATGTATCAGCTATTGATACACTTATGTATATCGTAAATTTTGAACAAGACAACGGTTTTGCAATCGTCAGTAAACATAGAAATGCCCCAGAATTAATTGCTATTGTAAACTCTGGACATTATACGCAAGGTCAAACGACCAATCCTGGCCTCAACTTATTCATTGATGAGATTGCATTTAATCTATCGAAGACAAATAATTTCATCATTCCAGAAAATGATTATAATGGCTTTGAAGTCAAGCAAGATGTATCTGAAGATGAGAATGTAAATGAACCTATGATTTCTGCAAAATGGCATCAAAGATTTCCATTTAATAAGTATTGCCCTTCTGACACACCTACGGGATGTGTATCATTGGCGATAGCACTAACTTTGTCTGCTAAAAACTATCCTACCAGTATTAATCTGACATTTCCCAATGCACCCAATAATAGCACATCTTTAAATTGGCAAGAAATAAATAAGATAGATCATAATAGTTCATGCGAATCTTCATGTACGTACTGTGACCAGATAGCTCTCCTAATAAGAGAAGCAGGACATCGAGTAAATACGGAATATAAATCTGATGGAAGTTCTGCAAGCTCAAGCAAATATGCTGTAAAATGCTTTGAATCTTTTGGTTTTAAAACTGACGACTATATTGATTATGATTTAGTAACAGTCTTAAATAGCTTAGGCAATCAGTGCCCAGTCTATATTACTGCCAGAAATGATGAAGATAAAGGTCATGCTTGGGTTGTTGATGGTAGTAAATATTTATATAAAAGAGTTGACACATATCAACGTGATCCTTCCCAAGGACATACTCTATGGACACTTAGTAATTATAACATTACGAAGACATGGTATTTACATATGAATTATGGATGGGGAGATGGTAGTTCTGGATATTTCATAGCTCAACAACATGTTAAAGCGAAAGGCAATCTCACTTACAACAAAGAACTTGATTACTATCCTGTTAGAATGTTCACTGGAGAAAGCGGCTTCGACAATAGCGTAAAAATTATCCCCAATATAAATATTTCAATGAATTTTTATCCAAGTATATAAAATCAATTAATGCTGAATTTAAGATGAAACCAAGGTATTATTTAATAGCTTTTGCAGCAATCACAGTTTTACTGTCATCATGCCAGAAAGAAAAAAAAGACGTAATATGGGAT
>CALADR010000016.1 GCA_937890845.1 uncultured Bacteroidales bacterium
GCGGAAAGGAAGTTGAAGCCGGAAAGGAAGTGCAGTGTATTGCAGAAAACCTTGAACCTAAGACTGAATATACATTGATAGCTGCCGCTTCAGATATTAATGGAGAAAATGCAGCTGCTTCAGAGCCGGTTAAGGTTACTACTGCTGATGTGCCTGCTCCTTCTGTTTCTGTGACTGCCGGCGAAAATGTAACTGAATCAAGCATTGAGTTTACAGTAACTTCGAAAAACGCACAGAAAGTGGCTTGGAAGTGTGTGAAGTCTGGCGAGACTGTGCCTGCTGCAGAAGCTGTCCTTTCAGGCGGAACTGAAGTAAAGGCTGGTGAAAGTGTGAAGTGTAAAGCCGAAGGTCTTCTTGGCGGTACAGAATATATAATAGTAGCTGCCGCTTCTGATATGATTGGACAGAATGCCGTACTTTCAGAGCAGGTCAAGGTTTCTACATTGAAGCCAGCAGTTCCTCAGGTTGGTGACTATTATTATAGTGACGGAACTTACAGTACCGCTCTCGATCCGGCCAAGACTCCTATCGCTATTGTTTTCCATGTAGGTATCCATAAGAAAGATGCCATTGCAGACTATAAACTCAAGGACGGTAAGTCTCCTATGACTGAAATCAAGGCTTATGCTGTGGCATTGAAGGATCCGGAGGGCGTTGATAATAACGGAGTATTGTGGAGCTATCAGGGTAGCTGGGATAATGCATGCGGCACTTCAAGAGAGCGTGATGACTATAAGGGATATTATAATTCTGCTGTCGTGAAGCAATTCGCAGACGAAAAGAAAGGCGGATTGTCTGCAGAGGCTTCTAATTTCCCGGCTGCTTACTACGCAATGGTAAAGCAGGAAGAGCTCGTAAAGGCTCCTGAAAGCAGCTCAGGATGGTTCCTTCCTTCTGTCCAGCAGTTGAAGGACCTTACAAATTATGATTCTACTGAAGATAAGTTTAGCGTGACTCTGCAGCCTCAGATTGCAGCTGCATTCAAGGCTCTCGGAGATAAGGCTGTTGCACCTAATCAGAAGTATTGGACTAGTACCGAAGCTAATATAAGCAGTGTGTTTTACGCTTATTATGTAAATCTCAAGGAATCTTGGAATCTTGGCGCTTCCACTTCAGAGAGGAAAGACCAGAACAAGTTCGGTGTACGTTCAATCATAGTATTTTAGGAACGTATCCTCTAGGGATTATATTGAAAAAGTAGCCTCGACATAGTGATTTTTCGGTATGTCGGGGCTGTCTGATGAAGAAAATTATTTA
>CALADR010000017.1 GCA_937890845.1 uncultured Bacteroidales bacterium
GACAGGGACTGGAATGGAGAATGCATGATTCATGCTGGGGCCATGAGTTTCCTCAGGTCTGAGGAAAAGTCCGCTTACGCCGTTCTTCCTGACAGCAACGAGTACATAACTGAAGCGAGAATGCTTTTCGAGCCGGACAAGGCTCTTATGAAATCAGGGGCGTTCAACCTTATTTGCAGCCGGCTTAATCTTGTCAAACTTGCAAAATCCACACACCTTTATATTTCAGGCAGTCTTGATGCAGCAGATAAATGCAGACAGTACGGAAAAGTATTCAAGATTCTGGAAAGCGTACATCTGGACAAATCATCAGTCCGCGATGCAGGAAAGCGGTATCCAAAGGCAGAGGTCACAGCACGCAATCTACCTATGACAAGTGATATGCTCCGGAAAAAACTGAACGTTTCCTCCGGAGGCACAATACATATATTCGGAGCTGGAGCCGAATACGGAGGCAGGCGCAAAGAATCATTTCTATTCATCACAGAAAAACAGATATGATTACTGCTGCCGGCACAGATACTCCAGACCTAAGCCAGACCGGCTTCCTTCAAGTGACATTCCCACTTCCAGGCAGCCGCCAAAGTATCTTCTACCGAACGCTCGGCCTTCCATCCGAGTTCTTTTTCGGCAAGAGACGGGTCTGCCCAGATAGCCACCACGTCTCCTGAACGCCGTGGAGCGAATTTATAATTGAGTTTCAAACCATTAACTTTCTCAAATGCATTGACCAGCTCTAGTACTGACACAGGACGTCCTGTTCCTACATTGAAGATTTCATAACCTTCTTTCATCTTTCCGTCAAGCATTCTTGCCACAGCGGCCACATGCGCTTTGGCAAGATCTACTATATCAATGTAATCTCTCAGGCAAGTGCCGTCAGGTGTAGGATAATCATTTCCGAAGATGCTCAGGCACTCGCGCTTACCTGCAGCTGTCTGTGTTATATAAGGCACAAGATTATTTGGAACGCCGCGCGGAAGTTCTCCTATAAGAGCAGTAGGATGAGCTCCGATAGGATTGAAATAACGCAAGGCAATACCTTTGACAGGACCTCTCCTCATAAGACCAGGCATTACTTCATCTCCGAAAGCGGAAGTCGCCTTGACAGTATCACGCAATATATCTTCACACATCTGCTTTGTATTACCATACGGAGACGTTGCCGGCTGACGCTCCGACTCTTCTGTAACAGGAAGTTTGTCTGTCTCCCCATATACTGTCGCAGAGGAAGAGAAAAGCACATTGCAGCCACCCTGCTCTGTAGCCGCATCCAATATATTCAGAAAAGATATCAGATTGTTCTTATAATACTTCACAGGTTCAGCAACAGACTCTCCAACAGCCTTATAAGCAGCAAAATGTATTACTGCATCGATTCTGAAGTCGGAAAAAATCTTTTTTACAGACTCAAAATCACAGCAGTCTATCTTCACAAACGGAATATCGCTTCTGCCGGTAATTTTCTTGACGCCTTCAAAACAGGTCATATCGCAATTGGACATATTGTCAGCCACTACTACTTCATATCCTGCAGATATCAGTTCGACGGTAACATGGCTGCCGATATAACCGGCGCCACCTGAAACCAAAACACGTTTTGCCATAATTTAAAAAATATTTATAATTGCAACAAAGTTAAGAAAAAAGGTGAATTTGAGATACATAAAAACAATGATTGTCCCGGCGATAATAGCATCGGTCTGTTTTTCTACCGTCCTGATGGCAAGCAGTCCGGAGGACTCCAGGATTAATTATTCCGGAGGCTCAGCCAATGAAAGAGAAGCGACAGGAAACAATAAATGGAAAGACACCCCTGCAAGCCAGTACCTTGAAAGAATCTTAAAAGAAGAATTCATGGAACAGGCTAGTACGGCAGTCCTGGCTGCGACTATTTCAAGTGACACTATCGCATTCTATTCTCCCAAGAAAATGCTGATTCCTGCATCAACCATGAAAGCGGTCACTACCGGTGTTGCAATACACTCTTGCGGAGCAGATTTCATGTTTGAGACCAAATTGGCATACAACGGAAAAATCACAGACGGCACTCTCGAAGGAGACCTATATATAATAGGAGGAGGAGACCCCACACTCGGTTCAAGGGACTCAATTGCCATTCCTGTAGAAAAGCTTTTTGCCAAATGGAAAACTATCATTGCAAAAGCAGGAATAAGAAGAATAAAAGGCTACATTATAGGAGACGACAGATATTTCGACAGATATGCTGAAGTCGGCTCTTGGCAATGGAATGATACCGGAACATATTATGGGACAGGAGTAAGCGGCCTTACATTCCACGAGAACATGCAGAATATAAACATATCTCCGGGAGAAGCTCCAGGAAAACCGCTGAAAATCAGCATCGGATATCCTGAATTGCCTTGGATGGACTATACTTTCTCTTGCTATACCGGTAAAGAAGGAACAGGAAACAGCCTGTATCTGTTCACATCACCGTTTGCTCCGACTGGGGAAATGAGGGGAAGTTTCGCCATGGGAAGAAAGACCAAGACAGAACAGGTAAGCAACAAATTCCCTGCATATACTTGTGCATGGCACTTCAGAAAATACCTGATTGAATCCGGACTGGAATGCCAGGGAGATGCTGCAGATTTGGGCAGAGTATTCGGTATCCGCGAGAAAGAAACAGTTCCGCAAGACAGCCTCCATATCATAGGGAGCACATTTTCTCCGACATTGAAGAGAATAGCTTTCGAGACAAATCACGAAAGCAACAACCTTTATGCAGAAACTCTGTTCAAATCTACAGGTAAGGAATATTGCGGTACAGGAAGCTATGATTCTGCAAGAACAGCAATGAAAGGAATACTTTCCGAACTCGGCATAGACACATCCTATGGATGCAACCTCGAAGACGGAAGCGGACTTTCAAGACAAAACAGCATATCACCGGATTTCATGTGCAGATTTCTGAAAGCAATGACTGACTCCCCAGGTTTTGAAGACTACATTGGAACTTTCCCGTCTCCGGGAGGTAACGGGACCCTGGCATATATAATGAAAAAATACCCTCAGGAAGTAACTGGGCGCATCAGGATGAAAAGCGGCTCAATGAACGGAGTCAGATGTTATTGCGGTTATGTCATCCCCGCAGAAGGAAGCAAGGATGACATAATCGTATTCTCAATAATGACAAATAATTATTTCGGATCACAGTCCAGACTGCAGGGTGCACTTGACAGACTGATTTACCTCATTGCATGCGGAAACTGAAAAGTTCCGAATGTTGTCATACCTTTATTTTACGGTTCACATTCTTGTACCCTGAGGATGCGTAATAAAGTATATATACAAGACATGCAAACAGAAGCCATAAAGACTGCTGATACCCGAATGCATCAGCGACATACATCTGCAATATAGGAATCACACCTCCGCCGCATACCATAACCATAAAAAAGCCAGATGCTTCAGCAGTATATTTTCCGAGCCCCTCTACTGCAAGGTTGAAAATAGTACCCCACATTACGGAAGTAAAGAATCCGCACAATATAAGAAAAATGACATTTACAGGAATATCTGTACCATAACGTCCGAACGAAAGGACGAACTTGTCAGGAGTGAAAATTGACATTACTATCAGAGACATTGTGCCGAAAGATGCGAAAGAGAGCATATCCTTGCCGGCAAATCGCGCTCCGTAATAACCGCCTATCATTCGCCCGACAAACATAAACAGCCAGAAGAAACTTACAAGGACTCCTGCCTTGAACGGATGAAGATTGACACCGTGGATAAGATACAGGTTTGCTGAGTTTGCAATACTGATTTCGACTCCGACATAAAGGAAAATAGCAAGCGCACCCAACTTGAAGTGCCTGAACGACAGATAACTCGTCTGTCCTTTCTTCGGAAGAAGTCGAGGCTTCAATGAAAGGTCTCTGTCCGGCTCCGGTATATTTGTAAACAAAATCACGATAAAAGCCAGGACAAAGATTCCCATTGCAATATAAAATGCCGGATCCGCATCCTTGATAGTATGTCCTACTTCGCGCCCCATAAGCCAGCCAAGGAATACAGGAGCTACAGTTGCCGCAATCGAGTTGAATGAACTGCCCAGCTGAAGCATCTGGTTACCTCTGTTTCCTCCGCCTCCGATATTATTTAGCATGGGATTTACAATGGCATTCAGCATACACATGGCAAAGCCTGACACGAATGCCCCGAGAAGATAAATCCAGAAATTAGGAAATGGCAAAGAGCCTGAAAGGAAAATCAGGAAAACCCCGGCAAAACCTATGACAGTCGCCACCAGTGAAGAAATCTTGTAGCCATACTTTCTAAGCAGGTAACCTGCAGGGAGTCCCATAATGGCATACGCCAGAAAATTTACAAAGTTGCCGAGCTGCGATCCTCCGTTCGTAAGCCCGAACTGAAATTTGACAATGACACCGAGAGGATTCTGGAGTCCGGTCACAAATGCAATCATAAAGAAGAGGATAAACATGATTACAATCGCAGGGATATGGTTTCTCTTGCTCATCACGAAAGTGCATTAAATAATATTTCCCTCTAAGATATAAAAAATACCGCCAAAGTATCCTCTGGCGGTATTATATATTGAAAATTTTTATTTCTATAGTTCCCAAGCAAGAGCTGAAGCGCCTAAAATCGCAGCATCAGACTCCTTCAGCTGTGAGAAGACAATCTTGATCTTATCCCTCCACAAGGGAAGAAGATTCTCATTCATAGAGTCTAGCATCGGCTGATACAGATACTCCTTTGCACGTGCCAATCCTCCAAACAGAACGATAGCTTCAGGTGCACTGAAAGCAACAAAGTCCGCAAATGAACGGCCGAGCATCTTACCTGTAAATTCAAATATCTTGAGAGCCATCTTGTCACCTTCCTTGGCTGCATCATAGACATCCTTGGAAGAAATCGAGTCAAGACTTCTGAGAGATGACGGTTCGTCACTCATTTCCAGCCACTCGCGTGCCGTGCGTGCAACACCTGTAGCTGAAGTATAAGTCTCAAGACATCCGTGCTTTCCACAGTTACAAAGACGTCCGTTACTGCGTACTGCACATGTGTGTCCAAGTTCGCCGGCAAATCCGTCGTGACCATAAACCACCTCTCCGTTAATGACAATACCGCTGCCCACACCTGTTCCAAGGGTAATCATAATAAAATTCTTCATACCTCTGGCGGCGCCGTAAGTCATCTCGCCGACAGCTGCAGCATTTGCATCATTAGTAAGAGCTACTGGAAGACCTCCTGTCCTGTCGGAAAGAAGCTTTGCAAATGGTATAGTCTTGTTGCCTCCCCATACAATATTCACAGCACATTCAATATTGCCGGTATAATAATTAGCATTTGGCGCACCGACACCTATACCTCTGATCTTGCCTTCAGAATTGGATTCGGTTATAATCTTATCCAACGCTACTGCAAGTTCATCAATATAAAGGTTGACATCTGTATGCGTATCCGTACGGATTACAGTCTGGGCAAGAACCTGACCTCGAGTATCAACTATTCCCATCTTGGAGGTCTGGCCTCCGATATCTATACCTACAACATAAGGTTTTTCAAGATTATTCATATCTGACCTGTCTTTAATTATAATAAAGAGACCGGCTGTAGCATAATAACTTCAGCCAGTCCCATGTAATCAGTTTATTTTTCAGCATTAGGCCTTGAAAGGAAAAGCGCAAAGCTGAGCAAGTATCCGAGAGCTATTACAAGAACCCAATAACTGTTGATAAATCCGAAATTATCGGCAACTGCACCCTGTATAACAGGAAGAATGCCTCCTCCGCATACCATCACCATGAAAAGTCCTGAAGCGATAGAAGTATATTTTCCGAGACCTTCAACTGCAAGATTGAATATTGCACCCCACATTACAGAAGTGCAGAGTCCGCACAACACGAAGAATACCACTCCGAGAGGCATATCAACCAAAGTGAAAGAAAGGTCACTGCTGAAAGCCGGGAATTTGACCATGGTACCAGGCAAGAACATACCGATAAGGATAAACACAATCGCCAGTGAACTTACTACTGTCATCATGAGTTTGCTGGATACCTTTCCTCCTATCACACCTCCTACAAGACGGCCTACAAGCATAAGCAGCCAGTACATGCCCACTACTGTTCCGGCAACACCTGCAGACATTCCGATTTCAGGAGATGTCATATAAAGGTTTGCAATATTCGGAATGCCGACTTCAATACCGACATAAAGGAAGATTGCGATAACTCCGAAAACGAGATTCTTGTGTGAAAGTGCACCTTGTATGCTATCCATCGTCTTTTCTTTCTTCTCGGAACCAAGTATGGCGGAAGCTTTTGCCGCTTCAAGTTCAGGCTCAGGAATTTCAGAGAATACAATAATCACGAATGCAAGAGCAAAGATAGCCATTGCTATAAATAGCGCAGGGTTTGCATCACTGATTGCCGTGTTAGCCGTAACTTCGCCGATAAGGTATCCTACAAGCACTGGAATGATAGTAGCTGCAAGCGAGTTGAGAGAACCTCCGAGCTGGATAAGCTGGTTACCCTTGTTTCCACCACCACCAAGAGTGTTCAACATAGGGTTTACTACAGTATTAAGCATACACATAGAAAAACCTGAAACGAATGCTCCCGTAAGATATACAGCAAAGCTCTCTGCCACACCTGAAAGGAAAGAAATACCTACTCCGATGAAGCCTACTGCCACAGCTGCAAGTGCAGTTAATTTATAACCGTACTTTTTAAGGATGAATCCTGCAGGCAGACCCATAAATGCATAGGCGATAAAGTTTGCCAGGTTACCTAACTGGGACATTGCATTTGAAGCGCCGAACTGGGATTTTACTATAACACCCATAGGGTTCTGAAGTCCCGTTACAAAAGAAATCATTGCAAAGAGGAAAAACATAATTCCAATTGCAAGGATATTACTGTTTTTTTTAGACATTTTTTAAATGATTTATGTTAATAATTATTATGGTCAAGCCAAAATTCCGTCAAAGATACGAAGTTTTTTTTAAAAGGACATCAAAATTATAACTAAAAAACGGCCGCAATACCTTATGAGACATTGCGGCCGGCCATAAATTTAAAAAAAGTGACAACTGAAGAAAAAACTATAACCTAAGTATGGAACAGACAGGAAAAGGGTATAATATAGAAAAGCCGACCCATGGGCCGGCTTCCTCAATTCTTAATACTTTGCTTGAGAAATTTATTTTAATTTCATTCAAGTCCGTCTAAACCAGACGCAATATGACAGTCTTTTACTCGCCGTCTGCTACGCATCTGATGTTGTTTCCGGTACCTCTTCCACCGATTCCGTTTATATCTGTAAAGAATCCCCAGCAAACTACCCTTGTAGAAAAAGCAGGCTGCTCGGAATGTGTGGATGAAGTCCACATAAATACTCCTCCTTCCATTACAAGTTCTCCTTTTTGATCTCTGCAACCATAAGAC
Organism: uncultured Bacteroidales bacterium; assembly: GCA_937890845.1. GTDB lineage: Bacteria > Bacteroidota > Bacteroidia > Bacteroidales > UBA932 > Cryptobacteroides. The sequence continues at coordinate 7,443 of CALADR010000017.1, forward strand.
GGATAATATGTTGTATTATTATTCCATGTGTACCAGAATTCCTTTGCATTGTCATTATCATCAATTTCCGCTTCTATTCCCGCTATGCTTTTTAATTCTGTTGCGGAAGGGACATGGTATCCCGCAGGGCAAGGATCATAGTCTGTTTTTGCGTCTCCCCATAGTGAAGTATTCGCATTGGCAAGCCAGTCGAGACTTTTACTTTCCACAAAATAACACATAGGTGATTTTATCGCTGTTTCAATATCTGCACCTTTGGCAATGAACTGCCATTTCATATTTAAATCAGTATTGATGACAGTCTCATTATTGGCTGTAGTAAATGCTCCTATTTTATATTCATCTTGAGTTCCTCCATAAAAAGGATCCTTTCTTCCCCATTGATAGAACAGGCC
>CALADR010000018.1 GCA_937890845.1 uncultured Bacteroidales bacterium
ATTATTTTACAAAGTTAGGGTTTTATACCGAAACACATACTTTTGCCGGTGATCCAGTTTTGAATATTTAAAGTGCGAAAAATTAAGGGGTATATACCATAAAACAAAAAGAGACTGGTTATCCAGTCTCTTTCGGAGGGTACCCAGTCGGATTCGAACCGACGACATTCAGAACCACAATCTGACGCTCTAACCAACTGAACTATGGGTACCATATTACTGTCAATACTTTTTGTGAAAAATTTTAAAATTATTCAAAAGAGAACCTCAGTCCTATTTCTATATTGAAGTTTAGAGGTTTTTCTTTGTATGCTGTACTGATATTGCTTCCGTCATCGAAATGATAACTTATACCAGGTTCTGCATATATGCCTATATTTCCGGTAATATTCCACTGTACTCCTGCTGATGCATTTACAGACCATTGTAGTGGTTTTATTGAAATATTGTCTTTGTTGCTGCTTATGCTGTTGCCGTTTAATATGTAGTCTGTAGTTGCATTTCCTGCAATGCACTTTTCCAGCATACCGCCGGCACTCAGGTATAGGGAGACATGTTCCCTGTTAAGAAAACTCCAGCTGGCTCTGACAGGAATTCCAATGTAGTGAAGTTTTTGCTCAGTTGTGCTTTTGTATTGGGACTCTGTCGTTTCCATTCGTGATGACAGGTAAGAATATACAATCCCTGTTTCTATTCCCCAGCACTTTGTGAAGTTATATCTTACAGTGACTCCTGCTCTTACAGGCTGTCTGTGCTTTACAGTGGTATTTGAATTTTCGCCAGATGTAATAAGCATTATGCCTTCTCCTGGTTTTGCGCTGACTGATTTTCTGGCTGGAATACCGCTGAAAGGAGTTGCGCCGAGTTGTCTCATTGTACTGAATCCGGCTATGGTATTATTCGACCCTGAAAGGTTTGAATAGAAAATATCGGTACTGAAGTTTCTTTTCTTTCTTTTTATTTCTTCATTTGGGAAATCGTTATTCCAGATGTTATCCAGATTATAGCCTTCATGATCTTTATCGTGCTGATTCTTTGGGCTTGTGTTTTGCCCGTTCACATCCGGCTGATTACTGTAAGCCTCTGGTGCCGTATCACCGTCTGTAGTTGCATGGTTTTCTGTAATGTCACATGCTTTTATATATTCGTCTTTCGCGCTTTCTGAGAACAATTTATTTCTGGTATCAGGCCGGATTATTGCCGGATTTTCCACTTCTGCAGGATGTTTTTGTATATCAATTAATTCTGCGATTTGCCTTTCGGAATTGTTTTTTATTACGGCTATTTCATTTATTTCACTGCTGTCCGGAGTATTGTTCCATAAAGTGGCTATCAGAGCTATTGAAGCAGCGGCGGCAGCAAAGGCACCTGTAAACCTTAAAACTGATGCTTTCACTGAAGACTTGCCATTTCTTGCTGCAGGTTTGCCGATAGCCGGAATTGTATCCAGCTCTTTCATAATGTCTTGCAGCAGGCCATCCGGCTCATTTTCTGTGTAGCCGGACATTTTTTGTCTTATTGTGTCTTTCCAGTCGTAGCTCATATTCAAGAGTTCTCCCTGTTTCTATAGTCTTTTATTTTTTTTGCAAGCATGTTTCTTGCCCTGTGAAATTGGGATGCGGATGTGCTTTCTGTGATTCCCAGAATTCCGGCTATTTCCTTGTGGCTCATTTCTTCGAAAACGAAAAGGTTGAAAACGGTCCTGTATCCATCCGGAAGTTCGCGGATCATTTCCTGTATTACATTTGCAGGAATGTCATCAATCTGAGGCTCTTCTTCGGTTTCGCTGATGTCAATTTTTAAGTCATCCTTGAACTTATCGTATTTCCGGTGACCGGAAAGGGTTTTAAGAGATTCATTTACAACAATTCTGCTCATCCATGCCTTCAGAGAGCCTGGTCCGCGGTATTGGAATTTGTCAAGTGATGAGAATATTTTTATGAAACTGTTCTGTAGAGTGTCTTTGATTTCATCACGGTCAATTATATATCTGGAACACAGAGCTGTCAGAAACCCGATATTAAGACGATACAGGTCTGACATTGCAGACCTGTCGCCTTTTCTGATGAGATCCAATAGTTCTGATTCCTTGTTTTTTTCCATAATTGACGCGGCAATATTCTCAAGAATCTTGCCATCTTGCGGATGTCAGTCTATTTCAGTGAAATAACTTGGCTGATATCGCCTGTTTCAGGCTTACCTGTTTCTGTTGTTTTTCTTGTACAGTATTTGAATTTTATTGATTTCTGTCCTGAGAAAGACATATATTTGAAAGTAAGGTCAACTGTTTTGCCTTGCGTATCAGGTAGCTTAAGTTCGCTGTCCTTTCCATCAAGCCTGAATGCGACAAAACCTGATGCCATGTCGTAGCCATAGTCTCCGTGGGCATTGTGTCTGAATTCGACTATATATGGATCCTTTTCTGTTCCTGCATATATAAGATTTACTTCGTGAGCTTTTCCTGTGAGACTTGCAGGGGCTACGAACTGTAGTGTTATATAGCCATCTTCCACTATTGTTACCCAACTGTCAATCAGTTCAATACTATTGTTGCCATATTTGCTGTCGTTTTCACTTCCGAGGTCTTTAACCATGTTTTTGGTAAGTATTTCTTTCATCCAGTTTACTTTTACCTTCTTGGTGTAGCCGTTGCCTTCCTGATTGAGGTCGGTGAAGTTAATGAAAGCCCTTACTTCTTTGTCCCCGAACGGTGATGTCGCCATATTGTCAGGTTGGAGAGTAGTCTTGTCATCCAGTTGCAGATAAAATGATTTGTTACCGTCCAGCGGTTTGACTGTAACTGTTGCATTCGGCTGGGCGAGTGAGTAATCATAGTCATTGTCCTTGTTACAGGAACTGAGCGCAGGCAGGATTGCTGCAATTCCTGCGACTATTGTCCATTTGAATTTATTAAGCATATTATTTAATATTAAAAGGTTTTTATCTTTTCCTCTACAATAAATCCGGAATAATGTAAATCTTGCATGAAGTTATCCGGAATTAAGTTTAAAAAGTCAAAAAGCCAAAACACTCCCCAGGAATCTGCAATTTTGAAAATTTAACATTATATTTGCAAGTTACTCGGATTATATAATATAAAATTAAGGATATAATGGAACACGTTAAGAGTTTTATAATAGGCGGAGGCCCTGCGGGATACACTGCGGCCATTTATCTTTCCAGGGCAGGAATCACTCCTGTGCTTTATGAAGGTATCCAGCCTGGCGGGCAGCTTACCTCTACTACTGATATAGAGAATTATCCGGGATTTGAAAACGGAATTGCCGGACAGGGACTTATGGATGCGATGAGAGCCCAGGCAGTAAGGCTTGGTGCTGATATAAGGAATGGAATCGTGACTGCTGCAGATCTTTCTTCAAGGCCGTTCATGATAACAGTTGACGGAGAAAAGGAATTCGAGGCGGAGTCTGTAATTATCGCGACAGGAGCTACGGCCAAATATCTGGGACTGCCATCTGAGGAGAAATTTAAGGGAATGGGCGTATCTGCCTGTGCCACATGTGACGGCTTTTTCTATAGAAAGAAGGTAGTCGCTGTAGTAGGTGGCGGAGATACTGCCTGTGAGGAGGCTACATATCTTGCTTCGTTATGTGAAAAGGTCTATATGATAGTCCGTAGGGACGTCCTCCGGGCATCTGAGGCAATGCAGGACAGGGTGAGGAATACACCAAACATAGAGATTTTATGGAACTGCAACACTAAGGAGATTCTTGGCGATATGACAGGCGTTACAGGAGCAAGGCTTGTGCGCAAGGACGGAGAGGAGTTCGATATTGCAATACATGGATTTTTCCTCGCGATAGGACATCATCCTAATTCAGAACTTTTCAGCAAGTGGGTAAATGTTGATGAAAACGGTTATATAATTACGGAGGACAAGTCTTCCAGAACAAATGTTGAAGGTGTTTTTGCAGCCGGGGATGTGCAGGATCCTGTTTACAGACAGGCTATAACAGCAGCGGCATCAGGATGCAGGGCTGCCCTGGATGCTGAGAAATTCCTGTCTCACGGCAAATGACTTCCTTAAGAGGATTTAGATTTAAATGATAATAAAGATGACGATGAATAAAGTCCGGTTAATTGCAATGGCCTTTTTTGCCGTGTCGCTTGCTGTTTCCTGCAAATCGCAGTATGAGATGCTGCTGAACAGTAATGATGCCGAGGCCAAGTACAAGATGGCGTTACAATACTTTGAAGAGGAAAAATATCCGAAGGCGGCCTCACTTTTCGAATCATTGTCTGTTATGACAAGTGGAACGGAAAGGGACGATACTGTCCAGTTTTATTGGGGACTGAGTAATTACAGATTCAAGGATTATTATACTGCAGAGACAAACTTTTCTAAATTTATAGAGAATTTTCCGAGAAGCCCTTTTGCCGCTCAGGCAAGTTTTCTCAGGCTTGACTGTCTGTACCATTCCACTTATAGATATGAGCTGGACCAGACTCCGACAAGGGTGGCGATTGCGGCAATAAATGAGTTTATGATTGATTCTCCTGATTCTCCAGACATCGAAAAATGTAATGAGATGCTGGAAGATTTGAACGGAAGGCTTGATCAGAAGGCGTATGAAGCTGCAAGGCTGTATTATAAGATGGAGGACTACATTGCATCAAGGGTGGCTTTAAGGAATGTCTTGAAGGAAAATTCAGACAATATTTACAGAGAGGATATATTGTATTATATTGCAATGTCTTCATATAAATATGCGTACTTGAGTGTCCATTCAAAACAGAAAGACAGATACCTTACATTTATTGATGATTATCTTAACTTTATAGGTGAACTTCCGGACTCGAAGTACAGGAGGGAGCTGGACATACTCTATAAGAGGGCTCAGAAAGCTCTTGGCAGACCTGTCGATATCAGCCTTATCGATGATGTAGATGAAAAGTATTTTGTCAAGGAACGTAAAAAACTTGACAAGGAGACCAGGCGCATGGAAAAGCAGAAGAAGGAAGAAACAGGAGTGAAGAAGGAAAGAAAGCCGTTTTTCCGTCTGGATTCAAAATTAAATGAAACACGTTAGGAAACATCGGGTATAATTAAGTAGAGACCTGAAAATAATTTTAATATGACGAAAAAAATTCCAACAAACACAATCACACGCGATTTGAACAATCTCGCGGCTCCAACAGGAAATATCTATGAGACAGTAGTTGTTTTGTCTAAAAGGGCAAACCAGATATCAATGGCGGAGAAAAAGGAACTGACCAAGAAACTCGAAGACTTCAAGAATGACAGGGATACTATGGAAGAGGTGTTCGAGAACAGAGAGCAGATAGAGATCTCCAAATATTACGAAAAGCAGCCTAAGCCTTCACTCGTGGCTATTTCTGAATTCGAGTCTGGTGAGGTTTTCTATAGAATGGCGCAGAATCAGGAAAATACAAACGACTGATATATCGTATAATGCTCAGGAATCTTCACGTCAGAAACTATATTCTTATTGACGCTCTTGATATTGATTTTCCGGATGGTCTTGTCATTGTAACAGGACAGACCGGTGCCGGTAAGTCAATAAT
>CALADR010000019.1 GCA_937890845.1 uncultured Bacteroidales bacterium
AATCGATTGTACCCCTGTCATACTTAGATGTATGAAGTGTTCCCTGCTGACCGGTATATCCCAAAGAAAGTCTATATGGCATACGCTCTGACACATTTCCATAAAGACTGAGGTTATGGTCATGAGAAATGGCTGTACGGAAAATCAAATCCTGCCAGTCAGTATTGAGTTCACCCATCATAGAATGAACCTTGTCCCCGTTAGTTGTTCCTACAGGATAAGCAACTTCAACATACTCACGGAATTCTGACGGTGTCATTACCGGAAGTTCCTTTGAATTTGTCTGGACGCTGACGCTTCCATTGTAGGAAACCTTAGGCTTATTGCCGACACCCTTCTTGGTAGTGATAATAATAACACCATTGGAAGCTCTGGAACCGTAAATTGCAGCAGAAGAAGCATCTTTCAGTACGGTAAATGACTCTATATCATTAGGATTGATAGTCTCAAGAGGATTTGCCATACCTGCTCCGCCGTCAACTGCAATAGGAACTCCGTCTATTACAAATAGAGGGTCATTGGATGCATTCAGGGATGCAGCTCCACGGATTCGTATAGTAGAACCGGAACTAGGACCGCCGTCACCGGGAATAACGAAAAGTCCAGGGACTTTACCCTTCAGCATATCCTGCGTTGAAGTGACTGCACCGCGGTTCAATTCCTCAGCCTTTATAGACGAAACTGAACCTGTCATGTCGTTTTTCTTCACAGTACCGTATCCGATGACGACAACATCATCAAGAAACATAGCATCTTCCTCCAGCACAATACGTGCAGGAACCTGAGAAGCGACAAATTTGACTGTCTTATATCCGATACAACTGATTTCCACCATAGCATCGGACTTTGAAACAACTATACGGAAATCACCGTCAATCCCGGTAGATATTCCGTTGGTTGTACCTTGCTCAAGAACTGTTGCTCCGATTACAGGTCCTACCTGATCGGCTACCACACCCTTGACCTCATATCCGCTCTGAGCGGAAAGAGACGGGGAAAATATGCCAAGTAGCATTATCCCCAAACAAAAGGATAAAATTCTGTTCATAGGATCTTATTGAATATTAATTATATAGTTAATTGTATTCTTTCACAAAGAATACAGATAAGGCTGAACACTCCTGCCAGAACAAGCATCATAGAAGCGTCCGAGCCGAAGCAATACTTGACTATCGCACCGCCGGCAAGCCCCATCGCAATCTGCGGTATAGTTATAGTAAAGTTGAATATGCCCATATAAACTCCCATTTTAGAAGCATCTACCGCTCTCGAAAGAATCGAATATGGCATAGCAAGAATTCCTGCCCAGGCAATTCCGATTCCGACCATAGGAATCATTAGCATATACTGGTTGTGAATGAAATACAAACCGGCAAACCCCAATGCACCGAAAAGCAAAGTGACGGCATAAATCGCCTTGTTACCATATTTTGCCGCAATTTTTCCAAGAAAGAGTGCTGCAATACAGGATGGAATAGGATATATTCCGTTAAGAACACCTACCCATGTCTGCGTAGCTCCGTCTGTAAGAACCTGTCCTGCACCATCTGTGACGACTCCTGTTATCGCAGGCTTGAGATAAGTCCACATCATGAAAAGGGCAGCCCATGAGAAAAACTGGGTCACACCGAGGCGGGCCATCACTTCAGGCATATTCCTGACCAGTGATATGAAGCTCTGTCTCTGATTAGAATGGATTTCTGATGCTCCGGCAGCGGAGTTGTCAGCGGGCTCTCCGGCAGCGAAACTGTCAGCTGATGCTCCGTCAACGGAAGTCTCGTCACAAGAGATTCTGTTGTATTCGGCAAATTCCTTAGGAGGATATTCCTTTGTCTTGAATGCAGTGACCAGAACGGTCAGCAGAAGAATGACTCCTCCGACATAATACGAATAGGCTATGTGCTTTGACACATGTCCTGGAACAGCTTCATCGGAAACGCCCAGCCATGTCATTCCCAGTGGCAGGAATGCTCCTATTACGGCGCCTAGATTGATAAGGAAAGTTTGGACTACATAGCCTGTAGTTTTCTGGGAATCATCCAGCATATCAGCCACGAGTGCGCGGAACGGCTGCATGGTAACATTGAATGAAAGATCCATGAAGAGCAGTATGAACGCTCCCATGGCAAGTGGTGCGAATGCCAGCAGTAGCGGGCAGTTCGGCATAAGCATAAGGGCTATTGTAGATATCACTGCTCCCCCCAATATATAAGGTATCCTTCTTCCGAACCTTGTCCAGGTTCCGTCAGAAAACATTCCTATTATCGGCTGAATGACCATTCCTGCAAGCGGGGCGGCAAGCCAGAAGTAGCTGAGGTGGCTGACATCGGCTCCCAGGGATTCGAAGATGCTCGATGTGTTGGAGTTCTGGAGAGAGTATCCGATCTGCACACCGAGGAAACCGAAGCTGAGATTCCATATCTGCCAAAATGATAATTTCGGCTTATGTTTCATATTGTTATTAGTTCTTTTGTGGTTTATGTAGTGTGCAAATATATATATAGTACAGCAAGAGACCTGAAAGGTTTTGCCGAACGGTCGCAACTGCGGGATGAAATGCACAAAAAGACGGACGACCGGTTCGCGGGCATTCCCTCATTGACATAATATCATTCGGAAACTTGTTTTCCGGCATTCTTCACTGCATCATCCAGAACCTCCTCCTTTGACAATGAAGCCGTTTCGTTCCATGGAGCGGGAGCCGCGGACAAAGTGAGTTCGTAGGCCAGGTGAACTCGCGGATCAGGTGCGTTCAGGGGTGTTCCGGGACCTTGGGCGCTCAGGGATCAGGGGTGCTCCGCCAGGCATTTCGTACCGCAAAAGCCCCGTTTCGGTACCAAACGCCCTCTGAAAGCCGTTCCGTACCGCAGAGGGGCCTTTTCCGTACAAAATTAGCTTCGAAAGTTAAGAAGCTGTTTAAATTTTTGTCATTATAAATTTTATGAGGTATTTTTGAGGATGTTTTCTGTGACTTTTTGAAAAAGATAACAGTGTTATCTGACTGAAAAAAGTCGTGGAAAACAGACCTAAAAGAGCCATAAAAGAATTTTTGAAAATTTTTAAACAGCTTCTAATATTTGGCCGATAGAGGGAACAGTTGATTTATGTCATATTGTGACAATCCAGTCAGACGGCATATCTGACCATTAGATGACCGGTATTTAAAACGAAGAGTCTTGGCCAAGTCTAATTTCTGTGACTTAGTCAACTCATGAATAGATGACAGTTGGTATTCTTCATTTACAACCCTATACATAAGATTGTATAGTTCCGAGTCTGTCATAAATTCTTCATCGTCAAGCTCTGATGCAATTTCTCTGTATGACTCAACATTTTTGCTAATCATAGAGAAATAATGATGTGCATCACGAAACATTGACATTCCCAAACTTATTGAACAAAATGAAGTTGGAACAATCAGTCCGTTTATAACCCTCCAGTCATCCGGAAGTTCTGGGGCTCGTCCCCTAAACATCAATCTTCTTTGGACAATATTTATATCTGAATATTGCTTTTGACATGGAATGTCTTGAAAATAATATTTTCCAGTTCCCCAAGGATAGCTGAATGGAGTATAGTCAGTATTCGAAACATACCCGTTCCTGTTAGTATAGACTATGTTATTGCGTAAAGAATTGAGATTGTCTATCTGTTTTAAGGATAATTCTACATTCCTAATGGCAGGAATAAAACGGGATATTCTTTTTTTGATAAATCTGAAGAACATGTTTATTTCAATTTCAGATTTTGAAGAGAGTACAAAATGAAAGTGATTACTCATTATTTCAAATGCTATTATTTTGATGCTTTTGAAAATAAATGAGGACTGTGCCACTACATTCATAGCAAAAGTAAATTCTTCGTCAGTTGCAAACAGAATGGCAGTTTCTCTCCCGTTAGTGTAGACGTGCCAGAATTTAGTTTCATTTGAAAATGAAGCCATACAATTTTTTTCTTTAGTCGATAGGTGTTGTTTCATTATAATGTTAGTTTAATATGTTCTAACTGACGGATCTTCGTGAACTGCTTCATTCCAAAGAGGCGACTCGTTCCGTAGAGGCGGCTTCCACGGACCAGGTGCGTTCGCAGGCCAAGTGCATTCACGGATCTGGCGAACTCGCAGACCTGGTAAGCTCGCGGACAAAGTGCGCTCGCAAACTAGATGAGCCACGGATCAGGTGCGCTCAAGGGCCATGTGATATTGCGAATCAGGTGCGTTCGCAAACCGGGTGTGATCCGCGAGACAGTTCGTACCGCAGAGGCCCCGTTTCGGTACCAAACGCCCTCCAAAAGCCGTTTCGTTCCACAGAAGGGCCTTTTCCGTACAAAATGACTGTTTCTGCCAGGCGCCTCTTGGCGGACCTCTGGACACAACGTCCGAGAAAGCCGCTTCATACTGCAGATGAGGCTTGAACCAAATCCACTCCGCAAACCAGTTCGTTCCGCAAAATAGGTTCCTGCATCGCTTTATGGAAAATAAAAAGCGAGCCAGACACGATATAGTCCAACTCGCTCTGCGACCTCGTAGTACCGCGACATTCAGTATTCAGAGTAAATATAGTAAATTTCAAAAAACAACATACTACATCGTATGAAAATCTGATGCAGGTTATTATTTTCGCTTGAATAAGAAAGCAATAATTCAAATACATTACATACCACCTGAAAAAAAGGCAGGGCAACTTGTTGGAGAATGTGTCAAAATGCATTAAATTCGCAAGGCCACATTACTACAGGACACTGAAATTTATGCGAACGCTGAAAGCAAACGCCATCATTCACATATTCGCCCTGACACACATAATGACAACTCTTGTGTGCCGGCTATCTAGCATTGACGACTCGTTGCTGCTCACTTTGCTGACTATGGCTATGACTATCATAGTGTGTTTCAAACGCGGCATAAATGTGGAGGTAACTGCCGCAAGCGTAGTGGTGGTAAACATAGCCGGATACCTTATAGGAATCGGAGGGGCATCACTTATAGGACTCATTTCAAAATCAGACCTTCTTATACATGCCCTTTCCACTTTCCTTACTACAGAAATACTCGGGTGGAGTATAATATTTTTCTCCAAACTGTTTCACATAGGTGACAAAAGGATACGGCCAGACTGGACACCTAGAGTCAAATGGCTGTTGCTAGCCACGGCCGTGATTTTCCTGCTCAGACTTGGCTATACTGAAATATTCAATTCCAGATACTTTTCTGCAGAAAGCACTTACCGCATCATCAGGATGCTTATAAATAATTCCGTAGCCCTGCTGCTGATGCTTTGCTGCGATATAATCTATATAAGATACATGAGAAGACGACATCAGAAAGACAATATAATTTCCAAAACTGCAGTCTTTCTGATGTTTATTATTTCCGTAACATCATTTGTCACTTTGATTGCAGGATATAACCTTCCTTTCAAGCTAAACCCGACATTCACCTCTAACGAATTCATCCTGCTTTTCACAGTATCCCTTCTGGCAGAGACTGGAATATTCAGCATAATATATATGCTGGACTACGCTACTACAACCAGAAAATCGATGTTC
>CALADR010000020.1 GCA_937890845.1 uncultured Bacteroidales bacterium
TGATTATGTTACTCACTACAAGTCCGGCTTCATCACACATCCCGGCAAAGTTGTCAGACAATGAAGCGTTTTTCTCTTCATCCGGTATTCGTACTATGCTTCTCAGTTCTTTCAGTACGCGCTTTACCTGAAAAACTACCTGAGCATCTATTCCGTTTGATTCAAGTTCAGACTGGAACTCCAGTGCTGCACCTTCAAGTAAATCGGAGTAGATGAATAGCTTGTGCATCTTGCGAAGCATTTCTACCTTGAACTCTGGGGTATAGTCCTGAAGAAGTTCTCCCAAGGAATGTGGTTCCAGCTCTCTTTCAAGGGAGTCAATCTTGTTCTTGATCTTCTGTGCTTTGGCAAAGTTCATGGATGAAATCAAGGCGATATACTTCTTTCTCAGTTCATTGAGCTTTCTTTCTGATTCTTGTCTTGTCATAATTGTAATTTAAAACAAACTTAACTGCTGTAATTCACACTCTTTATATACAAACATCTTTCTGAAAATGTGGTAAAGAACATCTACCACAATGCTGTTGCCGGCCATTTTGTATTGCTGCGTCTTGCTGATTCCTGACTTCTGAATATTATCAATATCTTTTCGGAAACTCCCATAAGGCGGAAACATTCGCGAGGTGTGAGTTTACGGATGCGGTAATTTGTAAAATTCTCAATTATATTAGACTCTGTCACGAAGTTATTATCCTGCCAGCGACTTGATGTTATGGCTGGTCAATCATCAAATAATGCTCCTTTATTAAATCCGCGCGGAGATTGAAAGATTTTAGGCTCAACCACAAAACAGTCAGTACTACCGCCACAGCCTGTACTTCCATGCACGGTGTTCGCTATATCTGAAAGTCGGCGACTGATAACTTTCCCTTTACTGTCCCTTGTATATGCAACACATTTCGGTTCCAAAATCCTCGGACCTTCTCCTTTGTTTGTTGTCAACGTAGGGCACAAACCGTTTGAATCGAACACGTTTCCATTCATTCCGTGACCTGAAGGATTTGTGTTTCCTACTACATAAACGTAATTATCACAATCCCTTGAACCAGCATTAGTCAAAATGCTCGATGCAATCACATCACCCATTGTAGGCTCAAACTTAAATCCGTTTCCTTTAGCCTTGTTCTTCTCGTTTCTTGCAATAAATGTCCTTACAATCTTCTCGCTCAGATAAAAACTTTCGTCCACATCCTTTTCAAGAACATCTTTCAGCCTTTTCTCCAGAGTGAAAGGTTTCGGAAAGTGGAAGGAAGCCTCGCCCAATATCGACACCATAAAGACACGTTCCCTGTTTTGCGGTACTCCGAAGTCCTTTGCGTTGAGAACTTTCGTATAATTGCTGTATCCCTGCCCTTCAAGAAATCTGAGCCATTCTTTCAGATACGGAGTAAACTTCTTCGATACGAGGTTCTTCACGTTCTCCATGAGCAGATACTTCGGACGCTTCGCCTCTATTGCCTTACGGCATTCCCAAAGCAGACTGCTTCGTGTACCGCTACCCTCTGCAAGCCCTTTCTGCTGTCCGGCTGTGCTTATATCGGTACAAGGGAATGAGTATGTCAGAAAATCAAAATCAGGAACACTGCTCCAGTCTATCTTTGATATGTCGCCATAATTTGGAGTGTCTCCATGTACGGCCATATATGCCTGAATGGCGTACTTGTCAATTTCCCTTATTCCAACAACCTCAAAGTCTATTCCCAGTCTGCGTAAAGCCATAGACTGTGAACCATATCCTGCAAATGCTTCAAAGATTCTTATCTTTTCCATTAATGTAAGGGTTGTAAGGAAGGTCATAAACTGAAACCGCTTTCCCTTTTTGTATAAGAGAAAGAATATCGCTGAACTGTGCCGGACCGAAATTCATTTCACATATAACATTTCCGTCATTGTTTACAACAGGAGGATTTAGTGGAACAAAAGAAGGGTTCGGGTAAAGTACCGGCTTGACTTTAAAAAATGGAAGATAAATAGATTCTCGTGAAATTCCTTTCAGTTCTATCATACCGTCACGAGATACGCTTTCAAGAGAAAGCAATCCGTATTCTTCTGAAAAAACAATAAGCCCATAGGCCAGTCTGCTTCCAATAAATAAAAGCAATTCATCTACTTCATTCATATCTTGTCAAATTGTTTTTGGAGTTCGTATTCAAAGAAATATCTTATTCTGGAGTTGTCACCTTTCGAAAAAGTAAGTGCATTAGCAAATGCAGACATGCAGGCTGAATAGCATTTGTCTTTCATCCTTTCCGATTCGTCCTTAACCTTCGACTGCTCGATAATGCTTGAAGCCTGAACCGCGTTGTCAATGATTTTCTCAGCGTTAGAGAAACATTCGTTCACTTCTGCATACTTCTTCTTATCCTGATGGAAAATACCCCCATCTTTCTTCAGAATGAATATCCGGACTCCTTCTCCTTTTTTGATTATTACTGCGATGTCAAATCCCTTGTATTCCTTCTGGTATCCTCTTCCTCCTATATTCATAGGATATTCAGTACTTTTAATCATTTTCTTCTGCTCCCTCCCAAGAGCGGTATTACGTTAAAACTCTTGAACCGGTCTATAAGACGGTATCCGAACCTTTCCTTGAACTCATCAAGATCAAGATTGCTGGTTATGTGGTACTTCTTGAAGTGTGACTGATATATCTCATACCTTGCATACAGAAATTCATCTATCACGCTGTCAAGCGATGTACCGTAGCTTTTCTGATTCTCAGTTTCAAGGCCAATATCGTTGATACAGATATTAAACGGCATTCCATCTATTCCCTTTCCTCCTTCCTCATTGTAGGTGTATCGGTCTATATGTCCGTTAATCTTGTAGTAGTTCATCATCTGTGTTACGGAAAGATTAAAGAACATGTTAGGGTTGTTAGTAAGTTTCAGGTATTCTGAAAAAACTTGCATTAAAAGCGTCTTTCCTGTACCCGGAACTCCGAGTATCATAAGGTTTTTATGTACCTTATAGTCTTTACCCGGGAATATATTCTCAGCAAGCTTGCAGTTGTTGAAGTAGTATACCAGAAACCTTATTACGTCACGGTTATATTCGTCAACAACAAACTCACTGAACTCTCTTTCCATATATGCGGAACCTATCTGCTCTATCATGTAACAGTGCCGGTCAAATTCATCATAATCTGTCAGGTCGAATTCAGAAACTTCCTGTATATCTTTCTTCATCCGATTTACGAGATTGTATATCTGGCTTGCTTTTAACTGAGTTTTTATCTGTTGTACGTTGTTTTCCATTGTCTCTGCATTTATTGTAGGCATCAACGCCTGTGTTTGTCCACCACCAGAAAAAGCGTCTTTTGGCATCATCTTTTGTGAGGACCGTTTTTTCTGATCCGGTTGCACTTATGTATTCAAAGAACTTTTTAATCTGTTCCTGAATTATCTTCATGAAGTTTACGGCACCTATTCCGGACTGCCTGCACATCTGCTCTTTCCATAATTCATCAGACATAAGTTCTTTTTCAATGTCAATTAATGTCTTTACAGGAGATAAGGGTTCCGCCTGAATGGCAGATACCCTTAAAGACTTGCTCAGACCCCCCTTCCTTCCGGCATTAGCCCTTTTGCTGCACACATCCTTGTATTTCTCATAATCGCGGTCAAACTGATTCTTTACAGGAGAAAATGCAATCTTTACGATACTGTCAGAAACAAACTCTTCGTATTCCATATTGGTAGGATCGTCAAGATGTTTCTGATATAATACCATTGCCCTTAGAAGCCTTCCTGCCTGTGCGTCTGACAACTCACTTATTATGTCCATTGAATCCGTATACAGCAAGAACGAGTTTCGTTTCATGTCATATCTCTTATATATTCGTTAACCGCATCCTTGAATTCTTCAAATGAACGGCAGACTATATATTTGCTTCCGTTCTTGACAGCTTCCTGTTCCCATTTCTTCTGAGAATCACTCTGCTTACCGGAACGTGTTTTCATTTCGATGCAAAGTGCGCCGTAATTACGGTTTCTCTTGAGAAGAATCAGGTCTGACACGCCCGGGAGCATACCTTCATCCTTCATGTACGCGCCATTTCTTGCAGATCTTCTTGCAGCGTTGGGAATGGCAAAAAGCACATAGCTTATGGAGGGATACTGCATCCTGAACCATTTAACGCACGCACATTGAAGACGGTGCTCTTCATCATCATGCGTCTTTTTACAGGTATTCTTCTTTATTTTGAGAAGGTCCGAAATACTGATTCTATTCTTCTGTGGCATAGGCTAAGCTGAATTCTTTAGGTATGTACTGGCTAATCGGTATGATGGTTGACTGTTCTATAGACGCATGTATAAT
>CALADR010000021.1 GCA_937890845.1 uncultured Bacteroidales bacterium
CCTGAATCTGTATGCTGACAGCTCCGACTACTCCCTGACGCACATCTTCAGGGGCATAGTCTTTTTTGTAGAATTCCTTG
This sequence comes from uncultured Bacteroidales bacterium, assembly GCA_937890845.1. Lineage (GTDB taxonomy): Bacteria > Bacteroidota > Bacteroidia > Bacteroidales > UBA932 > Cryptobacteroides. Next base: position 81 of record CALADR010000021.1, read on the forward strand.
ATTGTTTTGGCAATGGCTTCACGGAAAGCTGCCAGATGAGTTCCTCCGTCGCGTGTGTTCTGGCCGTTTACGAAAGAGACGATATTTTCGCCGTAGCTTCCACCGTGAGTGAGAACTATTTCAATATCTTCCCCTTCGAGATGTATCGGAGGGTAGAGAGGCTCTTCTCTCATACTGTCGTTGACCAGGTCGAGCAGACCGTTCTTTGAACTGTAGGAAGTTCCGTTGACATGTAGAGTGAGTCCTTTTTTCAGGTAAGCATAGTTCTTTACCAGGGCCTCCACATATTCCATATTATATGCGAAATTTCCGAACATCTCTGCATCAGGTGTGAATCTGACCAAAGTGCCGTTTTTTTCCTTTACTCCGCTTCTTGTCCCTGAGTCAGTTACCTCTCCGCGGCAGAAAGCCGCATAGGAACTTTCGCCGTCCCTGAAAGACTCTACATAAAAATAAGAAGAGAGAGCGTTGACAGCCTTTGTTCCGACACCGTTCAGTCCTACAGATTTTTTGAAAGCCGCATCATCGAATTTTCCTCCGGTGTTAAGTTTGCTGACTACATCCACTACCTTGTCCAAAGGAATGCCTCGACCGTAATCCCTGATAGTGACATCCTGGTTTTCAATGGTGATATCAATCACTTTACCGAACCCCATTGTGAATTCGTCAATAGAGTTATCTACAACTTCCTTAAGCAGGACATAGATACCGTCACCGGGATTGTCTCCGTTTCCAAGGCGGCCGATATACATTCCGGCCCTTTTCCTGATATGTTCGTTCCACTCCAGGGTCTTTATATTGTCACCCGTATATTTCACTGTCTCTTCAGCCATATTTTAAAACCCAATTTCTGCAAAAATAGCAATTTTTCCGCACATTTTTGATGCTCTTGGAAATAAATGTATATCTTTGCCGGATATTATGTTTAATTTATCTTAACCAAAATGAGACATTTAAGATTTTTAACTCTTTGTCTGATAGTCTTGTTTTCGTGTTCGAGGGAGAACCTGACCGTGCCTGAAAACGGTGCTTCAGGAGAAGTCGAAATTCGGCTTGCGGTATCCGACACAGAAACTGATATCAGACCACAGACCAAAGCAGCAGAAGAAAATGTCCCTGTTCTTGACGATTTCATTGTCGAGATTTATAATTCTAAGGGCATCAGAATCTACCGCGCTTCCTATCAGGAGGCCGTAGCTGCAGAAAAAGGGCTGCTTCTTACAGTCAATTCCGGAGAATACAGATTGCTTGCACAGTGCAGGGACTCGGCAGCAATAGGATTTGATCCGGCAATTCATGCATGGTATGCAGCAGATTCTACATTTACTGTCCTTCCTCAGGAAAAAAAGGCAATTTCAGCCACAGCCAAAATGATGAAGGTCAAGGTCAATGTCAGTTATGGTCCGAATATCGTGACAGACTATCCGGAACATTATTCTGTTGTTAAGTTGATTAAGGGTACGGCATCTGCTGCCGAACTCAAATTTTCCAAAGAAGAGAAAAGAAGCGGCTACATTCCGGCAGGAAA
>CALADR010000022.1 GCA_937890845.1 uncultured Bacteroidales bacterium
CTCAGAGGGCCTGTAAATAGAATTGGAATAAGCAACCTGAAGTTGAATACGATAGCTGCCATGAACTCGATTGAGAGAAAACATAAGGTCAAAAAGTTTATTGACTCACTGGCAAGGCAATATCCTGACGTACCTGCCGATTCACTGTTTGCACATATTTCAAGAAAGAGATTATCAAACGAAGTACCCGGATGGCTAAAGGAGTCGGACTTCAAGAAAAACGACCTGCACATAGATATAGACTCATCATTCAAGAAGGTATTCATGGAATGGGATGCTGATGGAAAAATTAATTTCAAGGAGGCAATTGTTATCACACCGTTTTTTCCTCTGAAAAATACAATACACAATTTCAGCGGAAGTTTTAACAATAACAAGATATCGCTTGAAAACCTTACCCTTGTCAGCGGTACATCAAACCTTACAACTTCCGGGACAATGGAAGGACTCAGAGGAATGGTGACAGGAGGCGGTATCCTTGACTTAGACCTGAAAGTCACATCTGATTCACTGAATATCAACGAACTGCTGGGAGCATATACCACAGGTTCTAAATTCAATCCTACCATACTCGCTGCCACAAGAATGGATATGACAGAGGTAGATGACAGCGATTATCAGGAGATGATTGTGACGGATACACTTGCAAATGCTACAGATGTAGAATCCTCGCTCATAGTCGTTCCTGCAAACATTAATATGGAAGTCAGTCTGAGTGCATCCAACGTAAAGTACTCGAACCTGAATATCTCCGAGCTGAAGAGCGACCTAGTGGCCAAAGAAAGGTGCGTGCAATTTACTAACACTTTAGCAAGATCAGAAATTGGAAACATAGATTTTGAAGGTTTCTATGCTACCCGTACCAAAAAAGATCTGAAAACAGGTTTCGACCTGCATATGAGCGACATCACTGCAGAAAAAGTGATAGAACTTATGCCTGCTGTCGATTCAGTCATACCTATGCTAAAGTCCTTCAAAGGCAATCTTAACTGTGATCTTGCAGCGACAGCCAGCATTGATACCAACATGAACATAATGATGCCTACAATAAAGGGAGTCATACGCATTTCCGGAAACGACCTGCAGATGGAGGAAAGCGAAGGGTTCAGAAGTATTGCAAAAAAGTTGATGTTTAAGGACAAAACTTCCGGACATATAGAAAAGATGTCAGTAGAAGGAGTGCTTAAAGACAACACAATCGAAATCTTCCCGTTCGTACTTAAAATTGACAGATACAAACTTGCCATGAGCGGTATGCAAAACCTGGACATGTCTTTCAGGTATCATATTTCCGTACTTGACTCGCCGATTCCTTTCAGACTTGGCATTGACCTGTATGGAAATAACTTCGATGACTTCAAATTCAAGATAGGAAAAGCCAAATACAAAAACAGCAATGTTCCTGTATTTTCTTCAGTAGTTGATGAAACCAGACTGAATCTGAAAGAATCAATCAACAAGATATTCAACATCGGAGTTGATAAAGCCTTGAAGGAAAATGCAAGAATGGGCGCGATAACCACATTCAAGAAGCGTATTTCATACAATCAGGCAGTCAACCAGGAACTTGACAGCCTTTCGGCAAATGAACTAGACTATATGGAGAAAGACTCTGTCAATGTCAGCCGCGCAACTGTAACGGACACATTCAGACGCAAGACAAGCTTTGACAAAGCAGAAAAGGACTCCACTGGAACACAAGAATAACAGAAAGTACAAACGACGGAAAATCAATCAGAGTACCTCAACAGCATTTTCCTGACGTAGTCAGAGGCTTTCTTAGCAGCATCAGTAGTGCTTTCAAGCATCTCTGCTATATTTTTATACTTCATCAATTCAATAGGATTCTTTTCATTATTGAATACGTATCCTATATATTCTTCATATGCCTCGTCCGCAGCATGCTCCAATTCCATAATTCTATCACACTGCATAGTAAGGGTGGAAAAATTTCCTTTTACATCAGACAGACAAGCCACGATTTCCCTTAAAGCATCTGCCGCAGAGTCTATGTACTGGGCAAGTTCCAGAAGTTGGGAATCTACTCTCTGCGGCATATAAATAAGCACCGACTTGGCAGCATCGTTTATATCATCCAAAAACTCGTCTATGAAAACTGCCACTGTCTGAAGGTCAATTCGGAACAGTGGGGCAAGCAGGTTTTCATATAACTCCTCGTATAACTCTGTAAGCATGGCATCGCCCTGAACCTCACAAAGTTTAATCTCTTTTTCAAGCCTTTTCCACTCATCAATATCCATTGTGCTCATCATAGATACAAGTGCAGTAGATGCCTGCTTGAGATATGCAGTCTGCTGACTATACATCGGCAGAAGGTGTGCCTTAGACACGAAAAGTCTTCTTATTTTCTTTATAAAATTCATCGCCATAGGTTGTTATAAGTTCAAATATATATAAAAAAAACGTCATCAAATTCAGAAACTTACTTTAAAAAAGAAAAATAAGCATAAAAAAAAGAAAAACCTCTCCCGTTTCGCCACATCCGTGCTACAACGATTGCTGCATATCTATAGATTTGCAGAAAAAAAGATGGGAAAACGAATTCAAAAATATATCAGAAGACGAGGCCGGCATTTCCTCTGCTCTCTATTTTGCACTTCTGCAAACACCTTGCTTACATTAACATTTTCACTAATGATGCCGGCCTTTATTCTTTCTTGCTCCACAATTGAAGACAGTGAACCTGTAGTAGCTGATTTCAATCTTATCCTGAAATCCTCCGGTAATGAAAGTCTCGCAAATGAATCACTCATAGACCTTTTCATATTCAATGATGACGGACTCATGCGCCTGGATTCATACCAAAGAATAACATACAATCCTGAAGACAGGCATTTGCCGTATTCAGCATCAAGAAGGGGACCGAAAAAAATAGTAGCCATAATCAACCCTCAAACAGAAAAATATGAATGGAACGCAATAAATTCATTTCAAGCCATGCTTGCTGCAAAAGGAGCATTGGAAAAAGAAGCTAAAGACAAAAGGCTTATGTGCGGAACAGTGCATACCTATGCAGGAAAAGATAAGACATGCAAAATAGAAGTGACTCCTCTTGCATCAGAAATCGTCCTTAATTCAATAAAATGTAATTTTTCTTCAAAGCCATATAAAAATGCAAAACTGGAAAATGTACGGGTTTACCTGACCAATGTCAATGCATCGGCATCATTACTTCAATCAGAAAATTTCAAGCCTGAAAGACTTTATAACATTGCAGGATGCATTGATGCAGACATCATGGAGTTCAGAAACCCCGACCTGATATATCAGGCTATAGCGACCCCTGTCGGACAACAGACTCTATATCCTGAAATAAAGCTGCTCTGCTACCCTAGCGAATCTGAAGAGGAAAGCCCTGGATCTCCATTTACAAGACTTGTGATTGAAGGTTTGATTAACGGAAAAAAATGCTATTATCCCATAAGTATAAACAGGATGGAATCAGGATATTTTTCAGGCAAACCAGGCATAGGAAGGAACTGCAGGTTTATATATGACATAACTATCAAAAGCACAGGAAGTTCCGATCCCGAAACAGAGGTGAGTCCAGATACTATGGAGATCAGGTGCCAGACATCATCGTGGAATGAAAAGGACAAAACTGAAATAAAATTCTGATATGATAAAAACATTTATAAAACTCATTGCCTGCCTTTATACCATAAATCTGCTAGTTTCGTCCTGTATCAGCCAAGATCTGGCAAGCTGGCCTCAGGAATGCACTCTGGCAATATCGGCGGAGAAAATCCAGACAAAATCAGCAGATCCTGATGAAAACCTTATATCCGACATTAACATATTTATTTTCAATGACAGAGACTGCCTGGAATACAGCGGCTACTTCAACACAGATAATCTGGCAGAAATAAATGGAGAATACATTATCAGCCCCAAACTACTTCATAATGCCGTATATTCAATATACATATTGGCAAACACCGGATACTCCAGAACAGCTGAGGTCAATGAAAAAAAAGACATTGAGGACATGTCTGTATATATGGCATATCCCGATGAATACAATAAAGGCATTCCTATGTGCGGCTCAGCATTGGACATAAAACTAAAAAAAGGGACTGTTCACAAAATTAATCTGGAAAGACTGATGGCCAAAATATCTGTTTCAATAGACAGAAGCAGACTTGATCCAGGTGTCTCCATGATTGCAAAAAAATTGAAAATCGGCGGATGCCCCAAAACAGCATACCCATTCAGCAAGAATATTATAAATGACCCTGACGACATTTTTACTTCAGGCTTCTGCAAATCTGGCGAAGAACTGAGACTGCTCAACGAAAACCAATGTCAGGAAATTTCTGTATATATGCTTGAAAATATGCAGGGAGACCTACTAGAAGGCATAACCGATGAAAACAATAAAATCCTTGATGAATCCGACCCGAAATCCAGAATATGCTCCTATATAGAGCTAGAAATAGAATATACCTCATACACTCACGCCAGCCTTCCTGGCCAAAACCTCATATACAGGTTCTATTTGGGAGAATCTCCGGCAAATTTTGATGTCCGCAGGAATACTCATTATCATTTCTCGCTCATCCCCGAAAAAGACGGTCTCGGAGAAAGCAGCTGGAGAGTTGATCAAAGCGGCATAGGATCTATTACAAGTCCATACATGAAAGTATATCCAAGCAATTACATCAGAGGGAAAATCGGAGAAAAACATCATATCAGATGCGAATATTACCCTCATACTGCGGAGTTTGACATAGGTATCAGAGAACTGGAATATGACAAGGAACGCGGTATCTATGATTACCGTCTGGATGATGACGGGAAAGGGGTTGTCCTGACACTGAAAGGACGGGGCAGCGGCATCTTGTATTTCAAAGCCGGATACCCCATAAATCAGGAAGAAATGGTCGTAATCAGTGTCGATTGACAGGATAATCGATAACCCGACTCACCGTATACTTCTTTCATTATCATACCGGTAGCACCGGAATTACGTGCACAGTAATCATAGGCCGTCCTGCTGGTGCTGTCAAGATACTCCTTATCATTGTATAGTTTGTCAAACCAGGAGCCAATATCTCCGTTATCTGACACAGGTGCTGCTGCTCCCAGTTTCATAAGTTCTACAAATGGCAGGCTTTTATGATACTGCGGTCCCATTACGACTGGCATTCCATAAACAGAGGCCTCTATTACACTATGAGGCATATTAATGAATCCTCCTCCTATAAGAGCACAACACCCATATCTGTAAAGCTTTGACAACATGCCTATCTTGTTTACTATCAAGACCTGTGCAGAGCGCAAATATAATGAAGCATGCTCTCTTGCCTGAGAATCAGAGCAATTCCTGCTAAATGCATTTTCCACATCACTATAGACAACAGCTCCGTACTTTACCGATGATACTATATGTTCAATAGGCTCAGTATCAAGCTCATGAGGAATAAATAAGAATTTTACATCAGGATATTTATTTGCCAGATATATCACAAGGTCATCATCTTTATAACATGTACTTCCTGCAACAAATGCTTTCTTTCCACCAATCCACGCATCAACAACAGGGTCGCTCCACTTTTCACCCGCAATGGAAATCACCCTGTCAAATCTGGCATCTCCCACAATTTTTACATTCTTGCAACCTATTTCTGAAAGAAGACGTTCCGTATCCGCATCTTTAACCATTATACATTTGTACGAGTTCCTCAGCAGCCGTCTGTATGCACCTCCATACCATTTGAGATACGGTTCCTTCTTAGTTATACGCACTGACATTATATAAGTGTCAACATTGTGCCTTCTAAGCTGTGAAAGGTAATTGAACCAGAATTCTCCGATTGTAAAAACAGCCTTTGAAGGGCGCACTATTTCAACGAACCTTCTTGCATTGTAAGCCGTATCAAGAGGAAGGTAAAAAACCCAGTCCACTATAGGCCATCTTTTTCGTGGTTCATATCCGGATGGAGAAAAGAATGTAAGCAGAATCTTCCTGTCTGGAAAGCGTTTTCTTGTCGCCTCAATTATAGGCCGGGCTTCTTCAAACTCTCCCATTGATGCTGTATGAAACCAAATTATGTCATCATAACCGGAAACGGCCTTCTCCAGTCTAGCCAATACATCTTTTCTTCCTTCGACAAAAAGTCTGATTTTATTGTTCCACAAAGCCACCAAGTTCAGGAACAGAGATACAATATTTATAATCAAACTGTACATAACTGAATAAAATTTTACAGTAGCTATTAATTCGGTTTTCCTATATTATAGCAGACACCGTATCCAATCAAGGCATCACACTAAATTTTTCATAAATTTTGCCGTCCACGTATTACCCTCTGAAACAAGCATTTCCGGAGTTCCTGCAAAAACAACCTCTCCTCCCCTGTCTCCAGCCTCCGGTCCTAAATCCACAACCCAGTCTGCTGAGCGTATTACATCAGGATTATGTTCCACAACCACTATCGAATGCCCCTTTGCCAACAAGGCGTCAAACGACTTCAGGAGTTTCTCTACATCATAAAAATGAAGTCCTGTCGTAGGCTCGTCAAATATAAACAGAATTCTTCCGGAAGAAGACTGTTCTTCATTCATAGAAAGGAAATAAGCAAGTTTTACTCTCTGGCTCTCTCCTCCGGAAAGCGTACTGCTGCTCTGCCCCAACTTTATATATGACAAACCGACATCCATAAGTGGCTGGAGGCGTTCTGCTATTTTCTTTGCGCTGCTCTCCTTCTGCAATGAAAAGAAAGAAATGGCCTCTTCTACGCTCATATTGAGGATATCATCAATGTTCTTTCCCTTATACTTGACTTCCAGCACTTCAGGCTTGAAACGCTTTCCTCCGCAGGCTTCACAGACCATTTTGACATCAGCCATGAACTGCATCCCGATCTTGACAAATCCTTCTCCCTGACATTCCGGACAACGCCCTCCATCCATATTGAAAGAAAAAAACGAAGGAGTAAAGCCATTCAACTTCGCATATTGCTGTTCCGAGAAAAGCTTCCTTATATCGTCATAAACCTTAAGGTATGTCACCGCATTAGATCTTGAACTTTTCCCTATCGGATTCTGATCGACATACTCCACTCTGTTTATCCTGTCTAAGTTACCTGAAAGCCCTCTGAAAGTTCCCGGCGCCGCGCCCGTATGATTTATATGCCGGAAAAGAGCAGGATACAAAACATCACCTACCAAAGAAGACTTTCCGCTCCCGCTCACTCCTGTCACGACTGTCAAGACTCCCAATGGAATTTTCACATCGATATCTTTGAGGTTGTGTTCCATCGCGCCTTCTACCGTTATAGAGTAGGAACTTTTCCGTTTTTCCCGTATATACCTGGTTCTTTTACCAGTAAGATACTGAATTGTAAGAGAATCCACTTCATGCCCACTCATAGCTTCAGCGTCTGACAAACTCCCTTTAAAGACAATCTCTCCGCCATATACACCTGCCTTTGGACCGATGTCTATCAAAAGGTCAGCAGATCTCATAATCTCTTCATCATGTTCTACCACAACAACAGTATTGCCTATATCTCGCAACTTCTTGAGCACAGATATCAGACGCTCAGTATCTCTGGGATGAAGACCTATACTCGGCTCGTCCAAGATATAAAGCGACCCGACCAGAGAACTCCCTAAAGCCGTTACCAGATTTATCCTCTGACTTTCACCTCCAGACAATGTATTTGATGTCCTGCTTAATGTAAGGTAAGACAATCCGACATCCCTGATATACTCAAGCCTTGAAACTATTTCATCTACCGCCTTGGAGACAATCCCTTTTTCATAATCAGTAAGCTCCAAAGTATGAAAAAACTCCAAAAGTTGGTCAACATTCATATCAAGAAGCTCCTTTATGTTCCTGCCGCCTATCTTCACATACAAGGCATCTTTCCTCAAACGGCTTCCTCCACACTCCGGACAGACAGTTTTCCCTGAATAGCGGCTAAGCATATATTTATACTGGATCTTATACTTGTTAGCATCTACCCATTTGAAAAATTCATTGATTCCTACGACTGATTCTTCTTCATTATCGCCTTTTACCCCGTTCCATATTACACTTTTCTGCGCATCTGTCAAATTACAATAGGGCGTAAAGACAGGTATTCCGTATCTTTCAGCATTCTTTACCAGCAAATCCTTGAACCATCCCATTTTCTCCCCTCTCCAGCAGGCTATTGCTCCATCATAAATTGTCTTGCTTTTGTCTGGAATAACCAGATTCTCGCTTATACCTATAATCTGACCAAGTCCACCGCACTCAGGGCATGCTCCCAAAGGGCTGTTGAAACTGAACATATATTCATCCGGCTCCTGAAATTTCATTCCGTCAGCTTCAAACCTATCCGCAAAAGTTTTATAAATGACTTGTCCGCTCATTTCCTTGCGGATATGCAAAATACCGCTTCCTTTGTCAAATCCAGCCTGAACCGATGAATGGAGACGGGCCTGAAGATCACTCCAGTCCATGCCGGACATTTCCGTCCCGTCTGTCTGATAAGCAACACCATCCTTATATGCAGGAATTTTCAACCTGTCAACAAGCAAGAACAGCTCATCAGGATAATCTCCTGATTCTGCACGCTTCATCACCTCCTCTATCCTTATAGGAGCTGTATCAAAAAGCCTCGAATATCCCTCTTCTTTAAGCGAGAGCATAAGTTCCACTTTATCCGTCCTGTTCTTCCAGTCCAAATCCGCCAGAATGTACACTGCTGAAGATTCTGGAGTCAGTATAAACTCAAGAACATCATTTACACTGTGACATTTGACCTCTTCACCTGATACCGGTGAAAATGTCCTACCTATACGTGCAAAGATAAGACGGAGATAATCATATATTTCCGTTGTCGTAGCTACTGTAGAACGAGGATTTCTGGTATTTACTTTCTGCTCAATTGCAATTGCCGGCGGAATTCCTTCAATAAGCTCCACATCCGGCTTGGACATACGCCCTAAAAACTGGCGTGCATAAGATGAAAGACTCTCTGCAAAACGCCTCTGCCCTTCTGCAAACAAAGTGTCAAAAGCAAGCGATGACTTTCCTGACCCTGATATTCCTGTAATGACAATAAATTTTCCTCTTGGTATTTCAAGAGTTATATTCTTGAGGTTATTGACTTTCGCTCCTTTAATGACAATATTTCCAGTTTCTGACATATTTCGCCGCTTTTTCCATCTTTCAAATATACGAAAAGTCAATAGCAGAGGCAAATTTTATTTGAAAATACCAAAGTATGAGCATTGATTCCCGCACAGAACTACCTAATCTGCAAACGCAGCAAAATAAGACATTTTGACATCAAAAATAGACATATTGTCACAGCCAAGTGCCAATATTTCATCTTTTTGACAATTATCGGATTATTTTCCAATTGGTACACCTATTGATTATATTCATGTCGTATCAGAAAAACAGAGTCTGGAAATAAAAGACAGAATTTCTGCATAAGCGATACATAAGTAATATGTAAAATAAAAAAGGAGATAATACTATGATACCTTCAAGAAGAAACAGCCAGACTTGGCTACCAAACATTTTCAACGATTTCTTTGACACTGAATGGATGGAAAGAATGAATGCCACAGCACCGGCCATCAATGTACTGGAAAATGAAAAAGGCTATGAAATGGAACTTGCAGTTCCTGGCATGACCAAAGATGATTTCAATGTACATATTGACGAAAACGGAAACCTGGTTATTGAAATGGAGAAAAAGAGCGATGAAAAAAGTGAACAGAAACACGGACATTATCTGCGCCGGGAATTTTCTTACTCTAAATTCCATCAGACAATGATTTTGCCGGAGGATGCTGAAAAAGACCAGATAAGTGCATATGTAGAACACGGTGTCCTGAACATAAGCATTCCTAAAATCCAGATT
>CALADR010000023.1 GCA_937890845.1 uncultured Bacteroidales bacterium
CCACCGCCGGCGGACATATTCACTGAATGCAAGACCGCTATAGAACCATATTAGGGTCGAATGTCTTGACCTCAAACTCACCGGACAAAATGCCGTAACCGTTCTCGGCAAGAGACTCCAACTCGTTTTCTCCCGGATATACTACCACAGGAGCGATAAAATCAATTCTTGACGAAATTTCAGAAACTACTTTAGGTCCGCGTGCAACGCCTCCCGTTATGATTATGGCATCGACTTTACCGCAAACATCAGCAGATAAAGCCGCTATGTATTTCGCCACACTTAAGGCATAGCCTTTGACAAATACAGCCTCCCGGCTCTGCGGATCTTCTTCTGCCTTGCTGACTATTACACGGAAGTCATTTGTGCCGAACCAGGCCACAGCCCCTCCCCTGCCGACAAGTTTCTTCTTTATCTGATCTTTGGTATATTGTCCGCTGAAGCACATCTCAACAAGAGGGAAAGCAGGAACAGTTCCAGCTCTTTCCGCACTTATAGGGCCATCGCCTCCGAGCGCATCGTTAGTATCAATCACATCACCGTTTCTGTGAAGTGTGACAGAAGTTCCGCCGCCGATATGGGCTACTATCACAGTCAGTTCCTCATATTTCCTGCCGATACTGCGTGCATACCTCCTGCCCATTGCCCTGGAATTCAAAGCGTGGAAAAGAGGCCTGCGCGGAAATTCAGGCAAACCTCCGACCCTTGCCTCAGGCAGAAGTTCGTTAGCCATAGGAGGATCCGGTATATATGCCTTGCAGTTAGGGTTAATTCCTGCAGCCTTTCTCGCTTCATTAATCTCTTCAGCTAAATCATCAGCGATAAGAGCACTTAGATTGCAGGCGTGAACACCTTCCTTACCTGCAATCAGGACATCTCTCATAGCCTGATTTACTTCATAGACACCTGTCCTTATCGGAGTGATCAGACCACCGCGGGCCATCACTATATCAATATCGCACAAAGGGATTTCCCTTTCCTTAAGGAAATCTGTGATGGCATCTTTCCTCATAATATTCTGATCCATCACAGATTCGTATTCCGCCAAAGCAGAAGCACTGTGTTCAAGATTCTGTTCAAACAACTTCCGGCCGTCATCGAAATATCCGATCTTAGTCGAAGTAGAACCAGTATTGATTGCCAGTACTTTACCTTTCATAAGAAACTATTTTGCTGACATTGCAGCGATTGCTATAGAATTCAGCTTAGTATCGATACTGTCGGCACGGCTTGACAGCACGCAAGGGACTTTAGCTCCTACGACCATTCCTGCCTGCTTTACATTAGATGCAAGCTTTGAGTTGGTCTTGTAGAAGACATTTGCAGACTCGATATTAGGGAAAAGAAGACAGTCAGCATCTGCTGCTACAGGACTTGATACTTTCTTTATTTCCACTGACTCGGAGTCAATAGCCACATCCAGAGCAAGAGGTCCGTCAGCTATACATCCTTTAATCTGTCCTCTATCCACCATTTTGGCAAGTATTGCAGCTTCTACGCAAGCAGGCATTGCAGGAAGCATCTGCTCTGTAGCAGCAAGGATTGCCACTTTAGGTTTTGCATTACCAAGAGAATGTGCAGTATTGACCAGATAGCCAAGTATGGCCTGTTTCTGCTTAAGGTCAGGAAGAGGAATCACTGCCATATCTCCTACCAGAAGAAGTTTGTGATAGTTAGGGTTTTCCAGCACTGCCACATGGCTGAGAACAGCCTTAGGAGGAAGAAGGCCTGTTTCCTTGTTAAGGATTGCACGCATGAATTTGTCAGTACTGCAAAGACCTTTCATAAGGATATCGCCCATTCCCTGATTTACCATAGTTACAGCCTGAGTCACTGCAGATAGCTCTGATGGATTATGAATCACTGTAAACTTGTTCACATCGATTCCTTCTTTCTCGCACTCAGCCTTTATCATTTCTTCGTCACCGACAAGGGTAGCATCTACGATTCCGAGGTCAACAGCCTTGCTTGCAGCTGCGATAGTATGTCCGTCAACTGCCCAGGCGGCTATCATTCTCTTTTTGGCTCCTCTGCCGGCCAATTCAGCAAAAATTTCTTCAAATTTTGTAAACATAACAATAATCATTTATTGAGAAGCTGCTTAAGTTTTCCTTACTGAAAACTTAAGCAGCTTCCGAAATTATTCATTTTCATTCATTACAATATGCATAGTATCACGTGCAATTACCAACTCTTCGTTAGTGGTGATTACTGCAACTTTCACTTTTGAATCAGGAAGTGTTATAATCATATCCTTTCCTGTCGGAACATTGGCCTCGTAATCAAATTTCACTCCGAGATATGTCAGGTTCTCGCATACCCTGCGGCGAAGACGGCTGTTGTTCTCACCAATTCCTCCTGTGAAGACTATAAGATCGACTCCGTTCATCACTGCCGCATAGGCTCCGATATACTTGGTCACGTCATAAACAAGCTTCTTAAGAGTGAGTTTGGCCTTAGGATCACCTGCATTGGCTGCATCATTGAGGTCACGTGCATCTGAAGATACGCAGGAAAGTCCAAGGAATCCGCTCTTCTTGTTCATGACACGGCTCATCTCCTCTGCACTGAGATGCTCTTTTTCCTGAATATAGGTAATAACATCAGGATCGACGTTTCCGCAACGGGTACCCATTATAACGCCCTCAAGCGGAGTAAATCCCATCGAGGTATCAATTGATTTTCCATTGGCAACGGCAGTAATGGAACTTCCGTTTCCAAGGTGGCAGGTAATAATCTTAGAGTTATCCAGATCAAGGCCTGCGAACTTTGCTCCTTTTTCAGATACAAATTTGTGGCTTGTTCCATGGAAGCCATATCTTCTGATACGGTACTTGTCGTAATACTCATATGGAAGGGCATACATATAGGCATACGCCGGCATTGTCTGATGGAAGGCGGTATCAAATACACCTACCTGCGGAACAGAAGGAAGTGCTTCTGTTACAGCCTTGATTCCCAAAAGGTTTGCAGGATTGTGAAGTGGAGCTATGTCACTGCACTTGATAATCTGCCTGATTACTTCATCATCAATGAGCTTGCTGCAGAAGAATTCCTCCCCACCGTGAACTACGCGATGACCTACAGCCTCAATGTCCTCAAGAGTCGAAAGTACTCCATACTCGCTGTCGATAAGAGCCTCAAGCACAGCCTTGATTCCGACAGTATGGTCAGGGATAGGCATTTCCTTTACGTACTTTTCTTTCCCGGTAGCCTGATGCTTGATACATCCGCTTTCCATACCGATTCTTTCAACAAGACCTTTGGCCATAAGGTCATAAACATCGTCATTCTTCATATCAAGAAGCTGATACTTCAAAGAAGAACTGCCGCAATTAAGAACTAAAATTATCATATTTTAAGACTGTTAATTTTTGAATCTGTAAAAATTTTCTACCCAATCTTGCAAAGTTATAAAAATAATCAGTACTTTGCGAAAAAATCAGAAGAAGATGAAGATTGAGGGGAAGGCGTTATCTGTTTTTTCATTTATATTCGCGGCAGGGAGTGCCACTGGCATGCTTATTACCGTAACAAAGCTTCCGCAGGAGACACATATGCCTGTTTCCGGACTGTTTTTTCTATTATCTGTCCTGTCAGTTTCCATATCCGCATACAATTCGGTTTTCCCTGAAACAAAAATTACAGACAGAAGAAAAGTAATTTCCTCGGCAATGCTCGCTGCAGCATTTTTCTGCTCGGGAATTTACAGCTCATTAGGATACAACGCATTCAACATTGGACAAAAAGACTCAGATACAGAATACTGCGGCAAAGAAAACAACTCAATCTCCATAATCAGGACATCTGCATCAAAGTTGAAAAGACACATTGACTCCATACCATATAAGGAACGTTATTCAAATGCACTGGTAAAGGCACTTGTAACAGGAGACAAGTCCGATCTGGACAAAGGGCTGAAAGAAAGTTTCAGAAAAAGCGGAGCCTCTCACCTTCTGGCACTGTCCGGCATGCATCTGGGAATCATATATCTGATAATTTCTCGAATATTGTCATTTGCCGGCAACTCCCCTGTCGCAAAGAAATACCGATCAATAGCGACTATCTGTTCTACAGGCTTCTATACACTACTTACAGGAGCAGGACCATCGATTGTCCGAGCATTTCTATTCATATGCATAAACGAAACGGCCAAATGCCTTTACAGAAAAAGCAACCCGGCAAATACATTCTGTACAGCTCTTCTGATACAATTGGTCTTTTCACCGGAAAGCATTCTGTCTGCCGGATTCCAACTGTCATATCTGGCTATGGCAGGAATATATTTTTTATATCCCTCTATGAAAAAGTGGTATGGAAGCTTTTCTGAAATATTTGGTCCAAAACACATTCTGACTCCGGGAAAGGGTATCAGACCGATGCAAAGATTATGGAATACTGCATCACTTTCAATATCCTGTCAAATATTCACTGCTCCAGCAGTCTGGATATACTTTCATAGTTTCCCCACCTACTTTATAATAACCAACTTGCTAGCCATTCCCATCACTACCGCGACTATCAGCCTTGGCATTGCAGTACTGATTCTGGATGCAGCCGGAATTTGCCCTGGCTTTATTCTAAGCATGTCAGAAACAACCATAAGGATGCTCATATTCTGTATAGAGACTATCGGCAGCCTATAAGAAACATCATTGCTGCACAAGCCTGAACCCTTCTGAAGCCCAAGAGAGCATAGTACCGTCACTATCGTAAATGAGATACCCTTCCAAATCAGGATGCGACTCAATGAATTCACGTGCTGCGTCAAATCCTATTACCATACAGTATGTGGCCAAGGCATCTGCGACTGTAGCATCCGAAGCAACAATCGTTGCACTCAGCAGTGAATGTGAAACAGGATACCCGGTCCTAGGGTCAATCGTGTGCGCATATTTCTTCCCGTCCCGTACATAATATTTCCTGTAATTGCCTGATGTTACGACTCCGCAAGGTTTCGGACCTGCAGACAATACACCTTGTAGTTCAGCTCCAGGTGTCTCATTTCCATCTTCAGGCTTGTCAACTCCTATTGACCATGGATGCCCTGCCGGATTCAACCCTTCACAAAAAATCTCACCGCCTATATCAACAAGCATATCCTTTATACCTAAAGAACGAAGATAAGCAGCAACAATATCACATGAATACCCCTGGGCAACAGCATTATAATTAAGTTTTGGAAGAAAATCACCGTCCTCTGACGGCACAAGCATTTCCCGCGCAGAAACAGTTCCGCCCGCTCCGGCTTCCATCACAGGAAGCATTCTGTCCATTCCTGAATACTCCAGTGTCTGTGATACTTTATCGTCCGACGGCATTTTGTCCGATGTAAATCCGAAACCCCAGATATCAAACAGCGGAGCTGAAGCCACATCAAACGCACCTTCCGTCATTTTGTAGAAACCGTATGACTTACTGTAGATATCTGTAAAAATATCATCCGGAACAACATCCTCCCCTGCATTGAACTTACTGAGAAGCGAGCCTTTATTGTAACCTGAAAGAGAATTGTCAATCCTAAGCAAGACAGAATCGATTCCATCCTTGACACGCTCTGCAGGATAGGGTATTCTGCCTTCTCTTCCTGTCAGATTGATTTTTACAGTATAGGTCCCGCCTTGAGCAAAACCTGTAATCGATACATAATTGTCTTTGCTTCCGCATGATGACAGCACCAAGGCTGCAAAAAGGAGAACAAGGAAGCGGATTGGATTCGACTCTGTTTTCATTTTATTTTAGTAAGTATTTGCACAAATATAGAGGTTTTTACACGAAATTTATGCATCTTTGCAAGAATGTATTTATTTAACTTTTGAAGAAGAAGGAAAAGATGACACTGAAGAAAACTCATCTGATCATGCTGGCAGCTTTGGCGGCGGCCGCATTGGTTTCATGTAAAAAGGACAAAGTGGAAGAGGCTCTGCCATATCTTAACGGATCTCTGAAAATCAGCGGAATAGACAACTATATCAAATACCTCCCTGACCCTGAGGCTCCTGATGACGAAAAAAAATTCAAAAAGTATAAACTGACCGTAACAGGAGCCGAACACCCTGAAGGCGGAAGCGTAGGCTACAGATGGAAAGTCACTCCGGGAATGAAAGAATACGAAACCACCAAGAAAGAAGGCGAAGACGGAGACGGCTCATTCACATGGGGTTACAAAGATACAATGGCAACATTTACTATCAGTAGCGTAGCCTTTGCGGCAAACTATACTAGCATAAATGCTACAAAGTATGTGACAATGGTAAAATCCGGGCCTGACGGAAGCATCCAAAATGCCGGTTATCCTGAAAAATACATTCCTGCACTTGATACCAAAGTAACTGAAGGGGACAACTATATAGTATATGACGGAATCCCTTACTTTACATTCAAGGGCAAGGACGGAAAGACATGGATGCAGCAGAATCTGGCCTACAAGGGTACTGGGGAAACAGCTTCAGGAGCCGCCTACCAGAAT
>CALADR010000024.1 GCA_937890845.1 uncultured Bacteroidales bacterium
GATGCTCCATATAAGCCGTAAACTTCTCCACATCCTCTG
Source organism: uncultured Bacteroidales bacterium (assembly GCA_937890845.1). Classification (GTDB taxonomy): domain Bacteria; phylum Bacteroidota; class Bacteroidia; order Bacteroidales; family UBA932; genus Cryptobacteroides. The sequence continues at coordinate 40 of CALADR010000024.1, forward strand.
GAGTATATTTTTCGGAATACTTGAATCCGTGATTGACAAGATCATATGCGATATAGTTTGTCTTCCACAACTTGTATCCCTCAATAACCCTCAGGTCAACGGCATGACGAATGAGCTGATAACGGTCATTCTTATCACACAGAGATGCTACAGCAATTTCCTCAGAAGTAAGAGGCTTGCCTATATTCAGGTGAATATTCCCTTTCTGCTGCTTGATTCCTGTAAGGATACTGTTCAGGTCCTCAAGAGGCTGCTTTACATATTTCTGCGAGCGGGATATCAGAAGCTCACGGGCTTTAAGCACATCGCAAGGCTCCAACTCATAAGAAATACTCATCGGCAAGATATTCAATTCCTCGAAATTCTTCCTGAAGTCTGAAGTTCCGCTCATATCAAGCATCTTGAGCAATCCCTGCTCCGTCATATCAAGGCCGTCCTTGGTACGTCCCTGTCTCTGGGCAAGCCAAATTGAACTTTTCTGCTCTGTAATGTTAAGCCTTATATACCTTGAAAGAAGCTGTGACGAGAGATAAAGTTCCCTTGCAGAAATACCTCTTACCACTTTGATCATCCTGTTTGAACGGATCAGGTACTCTATAAACTTGTCCGTAATCAAATTGTCACCGACTGCTATTTCAGTCATAGGGACACCGTTTCTATACAGGATTAGCTGTGTTATTGCAGGATCAAGAATAATATCCCTGTGGTTAGACAATGCAAGGAACTTTCCTTTTATCTTGTCAATATTGGCAATGCCGTCATAAGAAAAATTGTGAGCAGTATGTTCAATTACCCACTCTATGACTTTCGACATTACCATTACCTGGAAATCATCTATACTTCTGACGCTTTTCAATCTGTTCTTCAAGAAATCAGGAGACTGGTCAGGGAAAAAATATTGTGAAATCTCAGCTATCACAGGATTGTCAGCCACCTTTCCCAACGCTACGACCGCCTCTTCATCAGTATAGGGGCTAATACTCTCAAATTCAGATAAATCTATCATAATTTAGTTTTTAGTACATAGAATCCATTTTGAAGTTTTAATTTCTGGAATTCTCCTGAAAGACAAAACAAATTCTAAACAGTTTATTACAAATATATGGATTTATAAAAAAAATGCACCACTTTTTTGCGGTTATTTGACTACATCTTTCGGAATAAAACCGAACTGTCTCCATAACTCAAAAATCGAAACTGATTTGAAAGTGCATAATTATATATTGCTTTCCAGTTACCATCTACAAAAGCAGAAATCAGCAAAAGAAGCGTACTCTGGGGCTGATGGAAGTTTGTTACAAGAATATCAACCACCCTGAACTTAAATCCAGGAACAATGATAATGCGTGTTCCCGCACTCAGACTGCTCAGAGACTCTTTATCCATATATGAAATAATTGCATCCAAAGCGTCTTCCATAGAATATAGATATTCTCTCTCATAAGGAGCCCACTGGGATACATCTGCAGGCTTTCCTGTTTCTATACAGCTGACACCTATATAATATAGAGACTCCAAAGTTCTGACTGACGTTGTTCCAACTGCAATTACAGGCTTCCCGCCTTTCCTTAGATCTTCCAGAAAAGCTTTTGTGACAACAAAAGGCTCCCGGTGCATGGTATGACCTGCTATCTCCTGGCTTTTTACAGGAAGGAAAGTACCTGCACCGACGTGAAGACATACAGTCTCAGTATCAATACCTTTATTCTTAATTGCTGAAAGCACTTCATCGGTAAAATGCAGTCCTGCAGTAGGCGCAGCAACAGAACCACGAAACTTTGCATAGAGAGTCTGATATCTTTCAAGATCAATAGACTCCGTATCCCTGTTGAGATATGGAGGAATAGGTATTGATCCGCAAATTTCAAGAACGCGGGAAAAAGGAAGACCTCCTTTCCAGGAAAACTCAACTACAGAAGTCTCGCCGGCTCTTTCGACAAGAGACGCCTTGAGTCCTAGATTTTCAACCTGTTCATTACCGTCTGGATTAATTACAGAAAGCAAATCTGCCTTCCATTTTTTCACATTCCCAACAATACATTTCCAACGGCAGGACTCTGTCGAAGAAAAAATAAGGCTATATTCGACAGGCAACACAGGCTCAAGACAGAAAATCTCTATATGAGCCCCTGTTTCTTTCTGGAAATGCAGTCTTGCCGGCACCACTTTAGTGTCATTAAAGACCATGATGGCATTTTCAGGCAGGAGTGAGGGCAATTCCCGGAAAATATATTCAGACACAATCCCATCACTGTATTTTAGCAATTTAGACGAATCCCGCTTCTGCAGCGGATATTTTGCAATCCTTTCATCGGGGAGAGGATAGTTGTAATCTTCTATTCTGATTTCTGGTATCATCGTACAATTTGTTTTTAAGCAGAGAAATTATCAAAACTCAGCATAAAGCATTTAACCGCGAAATTACACAATTGTCTCGAATTATAGAAAAAATAGAGAATATGTGCATAATTTACGAATAATGCACACTGTTTACAATGTTAATTAACATCTACTAAATGTAAATTAATATTCCTAAATCACAACGTTCTATTTTTATATAATATTGTAAATATTTACATAATTTACACAACTAAAATTAGGAATGATTATGGTGTAAATGTGCTGATTTTTTATCCTTTATAATCAGATATTTATGCTATGCTATTTAAATTGATGGTCAATATCAGTAATGTAAATTATGCTTCTCTCCATCAGATACGTTTGTAATGGGCGAAAATTCAAAACGTAATACACTGATATATACTATATTATATTAGATTATATCTATCTATGATTTAGGTACAATATTTACATTATGCCACTCATATACAAAAATTAATTTCTCTCTAGTTACAATTGTTACGGAAATTATATCTATATTTGTAAATAAAAGTTTTACAAATATGAATCGTCGTTTACAGCAGTTTTTGGAGGCAGAAAATATAACGCAGGCTCAGTTTGCATCAAAAGTCAAAGTTGCTCCTGCCAGTATATCTCATATACTTGCTGGAAGGAACAAGCCTGGGTTTGATTTTATACAAAATACTATTGCTGCCTTTCCAGAACTCAATATAGACTGGCTCATAATGGGACGTGGAAAAATGTATAAACAGTCATCAGCTCCACAACGGCCGGACTCACCTGTGGGTGCCGAATCTCACGAAAATGATTTATATGATGAGGATGATATGCACTCACAAAGTAGAAATTCCAAGCTTGACGGACTGCTTTTCCCTATAGACGACACACCAACTCCTCCAGAATCGAATATTTCAGCACTTCCCTTTGGTACTGCAGGAAATACTCAATTCTCACAGCCCGGACTGGCACAATCTCCTGCTCCGCAACATAGTGTACATCAACGAAAAGCAATACGAATAATGGTGTTTTATGATGATGGGACATTCCAGGAATTCAGATAGAATGGCATCATAGAGTACAAGATTGGACACTAACAAGTGGCAATACGAGGAAAATTATGTAATTTCGCACTGCAAAACTCAGAAGAGGCTGAAATATTCAGGCCGGCTTCCAAACACAGGATTTATAATGTACAAACATCTTATCAGACCTATCCTATTCCGCTTCAACGGTGACAATGCGCATAACATTACTTTTTCTGCGCTGAATATTTTGAAACACATCCCTTTTGCAGGTAATGTAACCCGAATGATGTTCCAGAAAGATACTCCGGAACTGACTAGAGAATTATTCGGACTTACATTCAAGAACCCCGTAGGTCTGGCAGGAGGACTTGACAAAAACGGAGAGCACTACAACGATATGGCCAACTTCGGTTTCGGTTTTGTAGAAATAGGGTCTCTCACACCTGAACCTCAGGACGGAAATCCCAAGCCCAGAGTATTCAGAGTCATCCAGGACAGAGCCATAATCAACAGAATGGGTATAAACAACAAAGGTGTTAAAAACGCAGTAGAGCACCTGAAAAAAGAACGTCCTGAAGTAATTGTTGCAGCCAATATATCCAAAAACACATCCAGCATAAACGAGGAGGCTGCAAAAGATTACGAAAGAGCATTTGCCCTACTTTACGACTTCGTAGATATGTTTGTCATAAACGTATCATGCCCGAATGTAACCGGACTGTCACAACTCCAGGATGTTTCCTTTTTATCTGATATTATAGACAAACTGCTGAACCTTAGAATGTACTTCGACCAGTACAGGCCTATTCTTATAAAAGTATCTCCGGACATACCACAGCAGCAGCTTGACGAGATAATCGAATATGTCCTTATGTCAGGTATAGACGGAGTCGTGGCTGGAAATACTACACGGACAAGGGACGGACTTACTGTAAGCCAGGAGAGAATAAATGAAATCGGCAATGGTGGAATGTCTGGTGCTCCTCTTTACAAGAAAAACCTTGCTTTAGTAAAATATATACATGAAAAGACTGGCGGAAACCTGCCTATTATAGGAGTCGGCGGGATAATGAGCCCTGAACAGGCAAAAGAAATGCTGGATGCCGGAGCATCTCTGATTGAAATATATTCGGGTTTTATTTATGAGGGACCGGGAATCATCAAGAGGATTCTCAAATACCTCCAGTCATCAGTACGGAAAAACAACAAATAACTTTCAATAGATTATGGTCAATGCAAGCGTATGCACTATCGGTGACGAGATTCTGATAGGGCAGATTGTCGATACCAATTCATCCCATATAGCTACGGCACTTAACGAAACCGGTGTCCGCGTGACACGGATGCTGTCAATTGGCGATGACAGAACGGAAATAATCACCAATCTTGAAAATGAACTTAGGAATAACGATATAGTAATTGTTACAGGCGGCCTTGGCCCGACTAAAGACGACATAACAAAACATGCTCTCGCAGAACTTTCCGGAAACTTGGAATACAAAGAAAATGCTGAACAGCTGGCTGTTATTCACAAGATATTAAGTGCAAGAGGTCTGGATATGCTTGATATCAATAGGGCGCAGGCTCAAGTACCGGTAAACTGCGATGTAATAGTCAATAAGAAAGGAACTGCCCCAATCATGGTATTCAGATTCGGAAAAGAGCGTTTCGGCAGAGACAATACGCTATATTCACTGCCAGGAGTACCTTTCGAGGCAATCGGAGCCCTTCCTGATGTCCTTGCAGACATCAGAGCACATTATCCTCTTGAAGATATTTTCCACCATACTGTCATGACCTACGGCATTGCCGAATCAGCGCTGTCGAAAAGAATAGAACATTGGGAGACTTCCCTGCCGGAATATATGCATCTCGCATATCTGCCGGATCCTCTTAAAGGAGTACGTTTGCGTCTGTCTATATATGGAGGTGATGAAACAGGGAAAAAAGAACTGGCGGTAATTGAAGAAGTGAAAAAACTGAAGGAAATCCTCGGAGACAGTATTTATGCAGAATGCGACACCAATCTGCAGGAAACAGTCGGAAGACTGCTGCTGGCTTCAAATAAAACTCTAAGCACAGCTGAATCTTGTACCGGAGGAATGATATCACACCTTATCACATCAGTTCCCGGAAGTTCAGAATACTTTCTCGGATCCGTCACTTCCTATGCCATAAGTGTCAAGGAAAATGTTTTGGGAGTACCTGCAGAAATTATAGAAAAATACGGAGCAGTCAGCAGTGAATGCGTAGCCGCAATGGCAGAAGGAGTACGCAAGATTACAGGAAGCGATTACTCTGTTGCGACATCCGGCATTGCCGGTCCTGGAGGAGGAAGTGACGAGAAACCTGTAGGTCTAGTATGGATCGGTGTTGCCTCTGATATGGGTACTGAAACATTCAGAATGATATATAAAAACGACAGAAAACGCAATATCGAGCGTTTTTCTGCTTCAGCTTTGGATATTCTAAGAAAAAGGATAGAAAAGGACTTAAGTAAATAACAACCAGTCGAATTAACATTTTTGTTTGTTAACAAAACAAAAATGTTATATACAATAATGTCAATACTGAGAACAGTATTGACATTATTGTATTATATTGACACAGTGTGATTTAGCGTAAATTCTGTACTTTTCTCATCACTCTTAGGAAATTGCCTCCCGCAACCTTGGAAATATCCTCTTCCGAATAGCCGCGAGCTCTCATTTCTTCAAAAATCTTTCCTGTCATAGAGACATTTTCCATACCGGAAGGAGTGATTTCTATACCGTCAAAATCAGAGCCTATACCCACATGATCAATACCAGCGACAGAAACTGCATGGTCTATATGGTCAACTATTTTCTTATATGAAGGACGTGGCAGAGCAGCCAGGCTGTCCTGAATTTTGTACCATGCAGCACGTTTGCCAGGATCTGCAGGGTCTGCTATAAAGGCTGCTTCTACAGCTTCGCCTTCTTCGGCTAAACCAGATTTATCCAGAATTTCAGCGAAGCCGCTCTCCAGAAAAACAGGATAAAAATTAATCTGTATTACACCACCATTTTCAGCCAGCACACGTATCATATCATCTGTCATATTGCGCGGATGATGAGACAGAGCCCTGCAGCAGGAATGCGTGGCTACAACAGGAGCCTCAGAACACTCTACTACATCGTAAAACGACTTGTCTGAAATATGAGAAACATCTATTATCATCCCAAGCCGATTCATTTCACGTACCACTTCCCTTCCAAATGGACTCAGCCCGTTCCACCGCTTGATTTTTGATGCACATGAATCACAAATTTCATTGTCAGCAGAATGGCACAGTGTCATATAGCGCACTCCGAAGCGCCAGAATAGTCGTAGTAATGACAACGACTTTCCTATCGGAGCTCCATTTTCCATTCCCATGAAAACTGATATAAGACCTTTTGCCTTGTTTTCCAAAGCCTGATCCGGATTAAGAGCAAGCGCAGCAATATCTTTTGCCTTTTCCAGAACGTCATAGACACCTGCCATAAGTTCCATCGCCTTGAATGCCGCAGCATCACTTGAA
>CALADR010000025.1 GCA_937890845.1 uncultured Bacteroidales bacterium
GATGTAGGAGGAAGTACTACAAAGATTGTGGGTATTGAAAACGGGGAACTGAAGTCACCTCAGTGCATAACTGCCGACAATCCTGTTACATCTTTTTTCGGAGCCTTCGGCAAATATATCTATGACAATGACATTGCGCTTTCAGACATCGATCAGGTAATGCTGACCGGTGTCGGGAGCGCATATATAAAAGGTTCCCTGTATGGTCTGCCTACGGCTGTGGTCGACGAGTTTCTGGCCAATGCTTTGGGGGCCTCGTACAGAAGCGGCCTTGACAGGATGGTTGTAGTCAGCATGGGGACAGGAACCTCTTTTATTAAGATAGAAGACGGAAAGGTGACACATCTGGGAGGTCTTGCTCTTGGCGGAGGTACTCTTCAGGGTCTTTCCAAGATTATATTCAAGACTTCAGATATCAGAAAAGTCATTGCTATGTCGATGAGAGGCAATGCATGCGAGGTTGACCTCAGAATAGGTGATATAAGCAAGAATGACTTGCCTGGCCTTCCAAAAGATGTTACGGCGTCTAATTTCGGAAAGGCAGACACCTCATCCGCTTCTGAAGATATAGCGGCAGGTCTGATAAATATGATATTGCAGACTATAGGAAGCGCATCAAATTTCATTGCCGGATCGTCCGGCATAAAAGATTTTGTCCTTATCGGAAATATGTCTCATCTCCCTCAGTGCAGAGAGTTGTTTGACGGGATAGGGAATCTTTATGGCATTGAGTTTCATATTCCTGACTATACTGAATACAGAACAGCTGCCGGAGCAGCCTTGAGCTATATCATGGCACGTGAAAACAACGAATTATTAACAATTGCATAAAAATATTATGAGCAACCAGAGGTATATGCAGCGCGGAGTTTCGGCATCTAAGGAAGATGTCCACAACGCAATCAAGAACATTGACAAGGGGATTTACCCTAAGGCATTCTGCAAGATAATTCCTGATATTCTGGGCGGAGACCCGGAGTACTGTAATATTATGCATGCGGACGGAGCCGGAACAAAGTCGTCTCTTGCATATATTTATTGGAAAGAAACAGGGGATTTGAGCGTGTGGAAAGGCATAGCTCAGGATGCCCTTATAATGAATATAGATGACCTGCTCTGTGTGGGAGCAGTTGACAATATCCTTGTATCTTCTACAATCGGACGAAACAAGATACTTGTTCCGGGAGAGGTTATCAGCGCCATTATCAACGGTACGGACGAGCTTCTTGCAGAGTTGCGTGAGATGGGTGTAGGGGTCTATGCTACAGGAGGTGAGACTGCAGATGTCGGAGATCTGGTGCGGACAATCATAGTCGATTCGACTGTTACCTGCCGCATGAAGCGCAGTGATGTAATTGATAATGCAAACATCCGTCCTGGTGATGTCATCGTGGGACTTGCTTCTTACGGTCAGGCAACATATGAGAAGGAGTACAACGGAGGAATGGGCAGCAACGGACTTACCAGTGCACGTCATGACGTATTCTCAAAGTACCTTGCAGAAAAGTATCCTGAGAGTTATGACAAGGCTGTTCCGGAGGACCTGGTATATAGCGGAGGACTGAAACTCACCGACAGTGTGGCCGGATCACCTCTTGATGCAGGCAAACTTGTACTTTCTCCTACAAGAACTTATGCTCCTGTTGTGAAGAAACTCCTGGATGCGCTCAGACCGCAGATTCACGGTATGGTACACTGCTCAGGCGGAGCACAGACCAAGATACTGCACTTTGTAGGAGACAATATATGTGTAATCAAGGACAATCTTTTCCCTGTGCCGCCTCTTTTCAAGACTATCAAGGAACAGAGCGGAACTGACTGGGCTGAGATGTACAAGGTTTTCAACATGGGACACCGGCTTGAAGTCTATCTGTCTCCTGAACATGCTGAAGAAGTTATCAACATATCAAAGAGCTTCAATATTGATGCTCAGATTGTCGGTAGGGTTGAGGCTTCTGAGACAAAAAAACTTATTATCCGTTCGGAATTCGGAGAGTTTGAATATTAATAAACCAATACGATATGCGAGCATTATTTTCAGTAAGCGATAAGTCTGGCGTGGTAGAATTCGCCAGAGAACTGGAGTCTCTCGGCTGGGAAATCATAGCTACCGGGGGAACAATGAAACTGCTCAGGGAAGCAGGACTTAAAATCATAAACATCAGCGAAGTGACAGGTTTTCCTGAAATCTGCGACGGCCGCGTAAAGACACTTCACCCTAAGGTTCACGGCGGACTACTTGGAAGACGTGACCTCGAAAGCCACAGACAGGAACTGAAGGAAAACGGAATCGAATACATCGATATGGTATGTGTGAACCTCTATCCGTTCAAACAGACAATAGCCAGACCTGATGTGTCTATGGAAGATGCCATAGAGAACATTGACATAGGAGGCCCTTCAATGCTCAGAAGTGCAGCAAAGAACTGGAAAGATGTGACTGTAGTATGTCATCCTGAGGATTATGCCACTGTAATAGAGGAAATCAGGGCCGGAGGAAACACGACCCCGGAAACCAGGCTTCAGCTTTCAGCAAAGGCTTATACCCATACTGCAGAGTATGATATGATGATTGCCACTTATATGAGAAAGCAGGCAGGTCTCAATGAAAAACTCTTCCTTGAGTATGACCTGAAGCAGACTCTCCGCTATGGCGAGAATCCTCACCAGCAGGCGAAATTCTATGCATCTGCCGAGAAAGTGCCTTATTCTCTTGCAACTGCAGAGCAACTTAACGGAAAAGAACTTTCTTACAACAACATACAGGATGCAAATGCCGCCCTTAACATAGCACGTGAGTTTGATGCTCCGTTCTGTGTGGGTCTCAAGCACATGAATCCTTGCGGTGCCGCTATAGGAACAGATGTCGTTGACGCCTGGAAAAAAGCTTATGAGGCAGATAAAGTCAGCATTTTCGGAGGAATCGTTGCTGTAAACAGGGAAGTGAACAAGGAAGTTGCAGAACTTATGAAGCCTGTATTCCTTGAAATTATAATGGCTCCGTCATTCTCTGACGAGGCTCTTGAGATTCTTTGTACAAAGAAAAATCTGCGCCTTTTGAAAGTAGATATGACCAGAGACGGTAAGACACACAATCAATATGTAAGTATGAACGGCGGTATGCTTGTCCAGGATCAGGATATAGAGACCAGGACTGTTACACCTGATATGTGCGTAACAGAGACAAAGCCGGAGTCTTCTGTAATGTCAGATCTTGATTTTGCATGGCATATTGTAAAGCATGTGAAATCCAATGCCATAGTGGTAGTAAAGAACGGAATGACTCTCGGAGTCGGTGCCGGACAGATGAACCGTATCGGGTCTGCTGAGATAGCATTGAGGCAGGCAGAAGAGGCCTTTAAGGCAAAAGGAGAAGATGTGCGCAAGGCAGGACTTGTACTTGCATCTGACGGATTTTTCCCTTTTGATGACTGTGTGACCCTTGCAGCGGAGTATGGAGTTAAAGCCATTGCCCAGCCGGGAGGAAGTGTCAGGGACAATGACTCTATTGTCAAGGCAAACGAGTGTGGCATAGCAATGCTGTTTACAGGAATGCGCCACTTCAAACATTAGAAAACAGCTGGGCAATAATAGTAGAACTTATTCATTTATGGAAATTATAAGTCAGACGCAGATCAATTCTGTCGGAGTAGTTGAGAACTTCGACAAGGTGACTAAAGGCATTGAGTTGGAAACACCGTCCAAGGCTTCCGTACTTGTAGTAGGAAGCGGAGGACGCGAGCATGCAATAGTGGACGCTCTCAGCCGGTCTTCAAAGGTGGGCAAGATTTATTGTGCCCCGGGTAATGCAGGAATCTCTGCTCAGGCCGAATGTGTCCCTATCAAGGATACACAGGTCGATGAGCTGAAAGCATTTGCTCTTGAAAACGGCATATCTCTGACTGTTGTAGGACCGGAGGTTTCACTTGCAGCAGGAATTGCAGATGCCTTTACTGAGGCCGGACTTCGTATTTTCGGCCCCTCAAGGGCGGCTGCCGTCATCGAATCAAGCAAGGACTTTGCAAAGAGGCTTATGGCCAAATATAATATTCCTACAGCCGCTTATCAGACTTTTGAGGAATATGACAAGGCATTGGAGTATGTACGCAACGGTTCTTTCCCTGTAGTGTTGAAATATGACGGACTTGCAGCAGGAAAGGGCGTAGTCATTCCTGAAACTCTTGAAGAGGCTGATGCTACCCTTAAGGATATGCTTCTGGATGACCGTTTCGGCAAAGGTAAGGTCGTGGTTGAGGAGTTTCTTACCGGACCGGAGTTTTCTCTGCTGTGTTTTGTAAACGGAACAGATGTAAGGCCAATGCTTCTTTCCCAGGACCACAAGAGGGCCTATGAGGGAGACAAGGGACCTAATACAGGCGGAATGGGTGCATATTCACCACTTCCTTTTGTTTCAGAGGAAGATATGCAGTATGCAATGGAAAAAATCATGAAGCCGGTAGCTGCTGCAATGGTTGAGGAAGGCTGCACTTTCAAGGGAGTTCTTTACGGCGGACTTATGAAGACCCCTTCTGGAGTTAAAGTCATAGAGTTCAACTGCCGGTTCGGAGATCCTGAGACTGAGGTTATTCTGCCTTTGCTCAAGTCAGATATATATGATATATTTTCAGCTGTGGCAGACGGTTATCCTATGCCTGAAATAGAGTGGGTGGAAGATGCTTCCATGGGTTTTGTCATGGCTTCTAAAGGATATCCGGGATCATATGAAAAAGGATTTGAAATTTGTGGTCTTGAAGATGCTCTTTCTGACCCTGATGTGAAAGTCTATCATATGGGTACAGCTTCAAAGGATGGAAAAACCGTGACTTCGGGAGGCCGTGTCCTTATGGTTGTAGGCCGCGGAGACAGTCTTTTGTCTGCCAGGGACAAAGCCCTGTCTGCTGTTGAAAAGATAAAATGCGAGAATCTTTTCTTCCGCCGCGACATAGGATGGAGAGTTTTGTAAAAATTAAAGTACTTTAGTTATGATAATTAGCGGTAAAGAGTTGTCAGCAAAGCTTAAAGCTGAAATGGCCGCATTTGGTGGTCATATTGGTAGGTGAAGATCCGGGAAGCGTTTCTTACGTTACTGGAAAAGCCAAGGCTTCAGAAGTAGTCGGTATAAAGAATACTACTATAAGGAAACCTTCGGATATTACCGAAGAGGAATTGCTTTCCCTTATAGCAGAACTGAATGCAGATGATGCTGTGGATGGTATTCTGGTTCAGTTGCCGCTTCCTAAGCATATATCTGAGGCAAAGGTAATTGAAGCTATATCCAAAGACAAGGATGTCGATGGATTTCACCCTCTGAACGTGGCTGCCTTGTGGCAAAAGCAAGAGTGTGTACTTCCTTGTACTCCTAAAGGTATAATAAGATTGCTGAAGGAGGCTGGTGTAAGCATTTCAGGAAAACGCGCTGTTGTTATCGGAAGAAGCAATATAGTAGGACTTCCTGTAGCAAAGCTTCTGCTTGACGAAAATGCAACAGTGACCATTGCTCATAGTCGTACAGCTGATCTTCCTGCATTGACCCGTCAGGCTGAGATTCTTGTAGTGGCAATCGGTCGTCCTCGTTTTGTGACTGCCGATATGGTTTCTGAAGGAACAGTTGTTATTGATGTCGGAGTGAACAGAGATCCTGAAACAGGCAAGCTTTGCGGAGACGTTGACTTTGCGGCTATCGAGCCTAAAGCATCTGTCATAACGCCAGTTCCAGGAGGAGTCGGTCCTATGACTATCTGCTGTCTTATGGAGAACACAATAGAGTGTTTCCTGCGTAAGATGGAGAAGTAAAAACAGTCATTTATTGAAAAAAGTCCCGGATGTTCATTGAAACTTCCGGGACTTTTTTATTTGTCTGCAGGTTTGTCAAGTTCCAGCTCCGGATGGGAAGCTGAAATCCTGGCGAAGACAAGCGATATAAGGATGGCAAGAATACCGAGTCCGAGGAAAATATATTCTGCCTGAACTGCGGCAGCCTGCTCGGATATTGCGTCTGGAGTCCCGATTGACGAAGCCTGGTTCCTGAATATCATTCCTACGAATATCGGTACAAGCATCATTCCCATGTTCTGGATCCAGTATATAAGTGAAAACGCTGTCCCTAAATTTTTTTCAGGTATGATTTTCGGTACTGAAGGCCACATTGCCGCCGGCACCAGAGAATAACCTACTCCAAGGAGGGCGATGCCTAGGTATCCGTAAATTGCAACTCCTTCCGGTGCAAATGCAATTATCAGATGGGCTGCAAATACAAGACAGGAGCCTGCTATCATCCATTTTGTTCCTTTTCCTATTCTGTCAACAAGCGAACCGAACAGCGGAGTGAATATAACCGTAAAAAATGGAATCATGGAGACCATCCACGATGCTGTTTCTACAGGTATGTCGAAGCGGGGGATAAGTATAGATGTGGCGAATTTCTTGAATGAAATGATACAGCAGTAGAAAAAGACGCAAAGAAGAGCTATCAGAATGAAATTTCTGTTGCCGAGTACTCTGAATATGTCGGAGAATCTGAACTTGTCTTCTTCGGCCGTTTTTTTCTTGTCGGAAGTGCCGGCAGCCTTGTCAAATCCAGCATCCATCGCTACGAAGAACGCCCATAGTACGCACCCTGCCATCAGAAGCCCCAGCCCGAATATGGCTGGGACATTCGTTTCAGACAGACTGTATATCTCGCCTGATGCTTTTGTAGCAACCAAGATAGGGGAGAGGATAAGTGCAGCTGCAGTTCCAAGTCTCGCAATGGCAAGTTGCAGTCCCATAGCCAGTGCCATTGACCTTCCCTTGAACCATTTTGCAATCGATCTTGTTACTGCAACTCCGGCAATTTCGCTTCCAAGTCCGAAAAACATGCAGCCTGTATATGCCAATATCAGGGATTCTTTTGGAGAAAGGTGAGAAGATATTGCATACGTCACGATTGCTGCTCCCACTGTCATCATCCCGACAAAAACAGAACCGGTAATCCTTACTCCCCATTTGTCAAGAAGCATTCCGCAGATGATGAGCCCGCCCCAGACGCATAGAAATGAATATCCTCCGGCATAGAAGCCGTAATCAGCTGAATTCCATCCTAATTCAAGTGCTTCCGGAGTCTTGAACAGGTGGGATAGGGAAGAAAACATATCGTCGAAGAAATACGACGCAAACATGGGAACAACCAAAAGAGCAAGGGCGACCCAGCAGGTGCCCTTGCTCTTTATAAAAGATTTCGCTGTATTTTTCATATCTACGCCTTGTTCTCCTGTTCTTTCTGCACATTCGGGAGTTCGAGTCCGTATCCTTTTCTCTTGTCCTCTATTTTAAGAAGGAAAGTCATAAAGAATGCAATAATTCCGAAAGATGAGAATATTATCATAGGCAGTCTGTATCCTCCGGTTGCAGTGAGAACATTTCCAATAAGGAGAGGTACAAGGCAAAGGCCTACATTCTGTACCCAGAAAATCAGACAATATGCCGATCCGAGGATTTTCTCGTCAATGATTTTAGGAACGGAAGGCCAAAGTGCTGCAGGTACCAGAGAGAATGAAACTCCTAAAATGGCAATAAGCAGTACTGCAAACCATTTGTGAGGGAATACCGGGAGGATAAAAGCGAATGACAGGTGGCAGGCAATCATAATGATTGAGCCAAGCATAAGCATTGTCGCACCTTTTCCCTTGAAGTCAAGCAGACCTCCAAGTACCGGAGTAAGCACCATTGCCAGAATTGGGAAGAAACTGAAAAGTTTGCCTGCAGTGGCTGCGTCTGTGCCTAAGGTTACCTCGAGGTAGTTAGGCGCGTACCTCTGGAATGGGAAAATTGCGCTATAATAAAGGACGCAAAGAAGTGCTACAATCCAGAACATCTTGCTGCTGAATATCTTGCCGAGATCCGAAATGCGGAATTCATCATCCGAAGACTTTTCTTCGGACATAAGACCAGCGGCTACTAACTGGCTGTCCAGCTTCCTGTCCATTACTGTAAATACAAAGAAGCAGATCAGTCCTATAAGGAGCAAAGCTGTACAGAATGCGATAGGAGCTACAATAGACTGGTTGAAAGAACTGGAAATCATAGGTGCTATCCACATCACAGCAAAAACTCCAAGTCTTGCAATGGCCATTTCAAGACCCATGGCAAGAGCCATTTCCTTTCCCTGGAACCATTTTGCAATGGCTTTTGATACAGTTGTTCCTGCCATTTCGCAGCCGCATCCGAAAATCATGAAGCCGAGGCTAGCCATTTTTGCACTTCCGGGAAGAGCTGTCCACCATGAACCGAGCCATGCGTTGAAATCAGTGGCCTGGAACCACTCTGTAATGCCGACATATTTGACAGATGCTCCGATTACCATCAGAGATGCTGACAGAAGGCCTGTAAACCTTGTGCCCATCTTGTCTAGTATGATACCTGCTACAATCAGGAATCCGAATACATTAAGAATATATTCGGAAGCGGCATATGTCCCGAAGACACTGCTGTCCCATCCTCTTGAACTCTCGACAAGTGACTTGAGAGGCGACATCACGTCAACGAACATGTAAGCGAAGAACATCATTAATGCGACCAGAATAAGTGCGGACCATCTGGCCGCAGGATAGTCGTTAATCAGTTTTTTGATAGATTCAGACATAATTTATTTGTTTTCTGTTTTGTTTCATTATCTGTAGGAGATTCCCTGTAGCTGCAATTTGCGAAGTTACATTTTTTGACAATAATTTCAAATAGTTGGAATAAAGTAGTATCTTAGCAAGATTGTAATAGGTTTTGTGAACTATATGACTTACGATATTCTTGACAAGATAAGCAGTCCTTCTGATATCAGACATCTGGATATTACGGAACTGGAGAAACTGTGTGCGGAAATTAGAGACTATATGATTGAGTGCTGCTCAATCAATCCGGGGCATCTCGGTTCGAGTCTAGGTGCTGTTGAACTTATTGTAGGACTTCACTATATATATAATACTCCTAAAGACAAGATAGTATTTGACGTCGGCCATCAGGCTTATGCTCATAAAATCCTTACCGGAAGAAAAACGGCTTTCCGTATGAACAGAAAGAAAGACGGGATAAGCGGTTTTACCAAAAGAACAGAAAGTCAGTATGACATATTTGGAGCCGGTCATTCATCCACTTCCATATCTGCGGCTCTTGGCCTTGCAGAGTCTTCAAAACTTTTAGGAACAGGAGAGAAAGTTGTTGCGCTGATAGGTGATGGGGCGCTTTCTGGCGGGCTGGCCTTTGAAGGACTTAATAATGCCGGTAGCAGCAAGACAGATCTTTTGGTAATCATCAATGACAACAATATTTCCATTGACAAGAATATCGGAGCGATACATGAGCACCTTTTGAGAATTACTACGGATCCGACGTACAATAAGTTGAAAAAGCATGTATGGGACCGTATGGGAGAAGGGAATTTCAGAAGATGGATACAGAAAATGACTGTCAATGCGAAATCTTCTATGGTAAGTTCTTCTGGAGGAGCTTTGTTCGAGGCTATGGGATTCCGGTATTTCGGGCCTGTTGACGGTAATGATATAGCTCAGGTTACTGACACGTTATTGAGACTTAAGGACATAAAGGGACCTCGCATCCTTCATACAATAACAAAGAAAGGCAAAGGTTATGCACCTGCTGAAGAGCAGCAGACCATATGGCATGCTCCTGGTATATTTGATCCTGTAACAGGTAAAAGGATAAAGTCTTCTGCAAATTCAGGGGACAGGTATCAGGATGTTTTCGGGGAAGTACTTCTGGAACTGGCTAGAATGGATACTTCTGTTGTCGGAGTTACACCCGCAATGGCTACAGGGTGTGGTATGGATTTGCTGGCAAAGGAAATACCTGACCGTTTTTTTGATGTGGGAATAGCAGAGGAGCACGCTGTTACATTTTCTGCAGGACTTGCAGCAGGAGGA
This sequence comes from uncultured Bacteroidales bacterium, assembly GCA_937890845.1. Classification (GTDB taxonomy): domain Bacteria; phylum Bacteroidota; class Bacteroidia; order Bacteroidales; family UBA932; genus Cryptobacteroides. The sequence goes on from CALADR010000025.1 coordinate 9,912, forward strand.
GCAAAACCTTTTTGTAATATTTACTCTTCGTTTTCACAGAGGGCTTACGACCAGATTATCCATGATGTAGCTTTGCAGGAATTGCCTGTTGTCCTTTGCTTTGACAGGAGCGGTCTGGTAGGAGAGGATGGCGCGACACATCATGGCGCATTCGATATGTCGGCTTACAGAAGTATACCGAATACAGTTATAGCGGTTCCTGCGAATGAAGCCGAGCTAAAGCAGATGATGTTTACTGCTTATCTGAGAAAGAAAGGTCCTTTCATCATAAGATATCCGAGGGGTCTTGGAGAGGGTGTCGAGTGGAGATCCCTCAAGTTTGAAGAAATGCCTGAAGGAAAGTCGGAACTTTTGCTTGAAGGAACAAGAGTAGCAGTGGTTGCTGCCGGCTATTTGGCTAACAGAGCATATGAAGTTGCTGTCAGGCTGAGAGAAGAAACCGGAATCTGTCCTGCAGTATATAATCTTAGATATCTGAAACCGCTTGATATTGGAATGCTTGAGGATATAAGAAGTAGATTTCATGTGATTGTCACGATTGAGGACGGTTCTCTTGCCGGAGGTCTTTACGGTGCAGTTTGCGAATATGTATCACCATTCGAAAATGCTCCAAGGGTTATTGGGCTGGGAATACCGGATATGTTTATAGAGCAAGGGACACAGAAAGAAGAGAGGGCAGAATGTGGAATAGATAACGAAAGCATCTATGCATGTCTTAAAGAGCAGATAGAAGGCTGATGCCTTTATTATATAGGTGTAAAAAAAATATTTGAATTTTTTTGAAAAAAGTTTTGGAAAGTTGAATTTAATCTCTATCTTTGCAATCCCTTTTCGAAACAAAGTGACTTGAGAAGAAAGGATTTTGAAATGCTGCCGATGTAGCTCAGTTGGCCAGAGCACGTGATTTGTAATCTCGGGGTCGTGGGTTCGATTCCCTCCATCGGCTCAAGTTCTTAAGAATTTTGGAATTTGTTAGAAACATTGGTTTTTAGGAACGTTTCGGGAGAATACCAGAGTGGCCAAATGGGGCAGACTGTAAATCTGCTGGTTTATACCTTCGGTGGTTCGAATCCATCTTCTCCCACATAATAAGCGGAAGTAGCTCAGTTGGTAGAGCATTAGCCTTCCAAGCTAAGGGTCGCGGGTTCGAACCTCGTCTTCCGCTCAAACTACGCCAGTGTAGCTCAGGGGTAGAGCGCTTCCTTGGTAAGGAAGAGGTCATGAGTTCAAATCTCATCACCGGCTCTGCTTTTTTTGTATATATAAGTATATAAAACACACAAATAAATAAAATTATGGCTAAAGAAACCTTTAAAAGAGACAAACCGCACGTTAACATCGGTACTATCGGCCACGTTGACCACGGTAAGACTACTTTGACAGCTGCTATCACTACAGTGCTTGCAAAAAAAGGTCTGTCAGAGCTTCGTTCATTCGACTCTATTGACAACGCTCCTGAGGAGAAAGAGCGTGGTATTACTATCAATACTTCACACGTAGAGTATCAGACTGCAACCCGTCACTATGCGCACGTTGACTGTCCGGGTCACGCTGACTACGTTAAGAACATGGTTACTGGTGCTGCTCAGATGGATGGTGCTATCCTTGTAGTAGCTTCTACTGACGGTCCTATGCCTCAGACTCGTGAGCACATCCTTCTTGCTCGTCAGGTAAACGTTCCAAGAATCGTCGTTTTCATGAACAAGGTTGACCTTGTTGACGATGCTGAAATGCTTGACCTTGTAGAGATGGAGATTCGTGACCTTCTTTCATTCTACAACTTTGACGGAGACAACGCTCCTATCATCCGTGGTTCTGCTCTTGGTGCCCTTAATGGAGATCCTAAGTTCGAGGACAAGATCATGGAGTTGATGGATGCAGTTGATAACTATATTCCAATTCCTCCTCGTGAGAATGAGAAACCTTTCCTTATGCCAGT